>JAIFNK010000123.1 GCA_020047775.1 Akkermansia sp.
AGAACCGCTGTTCTGCGAGGCTGCAATCGCACCGAGAAACGCGTTTGCCGAGTAAGTTTCATAGTTGACTCGGCTCCCAACAACTGAGGACGAGGCAACTTCAAAGCGCAAACGCACCGCGGGGACCGACTCTGTTCCGCGAAAGCGGTTGCCGAGGTAGCCTGATACCAGCATAGAGCCGTCCTCTGCGGTGCCTGTTCCGACAAAAGCATTGTTCAAAGGCGTGACGAGCGAGGCACCTGGAAGCAACGCGTAACGGCGAGGCAGCAGAGTGTAGGTTCCTGCGGCCAATCCAGCGTTGCCATCCAGGGTGATCGTATCCCCAACGCGAAGCCCCGAGCTCACATAACCCGAATCTCCACCCAAAGAGTCGGCATTCGACCCGGTGTTGAACGCATTGTAGGGCGCATAGGCAAGCGAAGATGCCGGAACAATCGCAAAGGATTCCGAAACCTTGGACCAGTAGGAACTGATCGTCGGAGTTTCCCCGGTGTGCCTCACCCGCGCGGACCATGTTCCACCCTCGAAGCTCACGAGATCTCCGGGTTCATACTCGACACTCTCCCCCCACGCCGCCGAAGCGGAGCCAAGAAGATCGATGCTGCCACCGTTGCCCGGCGCCCAGCGCGAGGCAAACAGATCACCGCCTCCCCGGATGTCCACCACGGCACCCGCCTCCATGTTGACGCTTTCGCCACTGATCGAAACGGACTTTTCAGGCAATCCGGATAGAGAAACGTTGACGCCCCGGGGATCGATCCAGGTTTGCCCGTCCGGGCTGATGCCGAATGGAGTGATCCAACCGTTTGCGTCACTCCCGCTTACTGCGGAAACGGAGGTCACGCTGCCCCCACCAAGGAGCAAATCCTTGGTGATCGGGGCTGCGATGGTGGATCCAGTGATCACATTGAAAGGTGAGTCGAGGTCACTATCGGTGGGATCGAGGTCGGTACCGTCCCAGCCGATATTGATCGTGCCTAGAGGCGCTCTAAGCACCCCGCTTTGATGAATGGTAGAAGCGTAGATCGAAAGACTGCCTCCCGCCGAAAGTGGAATTTCATTACTCCCCGAGGAATGGATTGTTACCGAACCGCTGCCCGCGACATGGTCGTAGGCAAAGATGGAGAACATTCCCAAGCTGGTGGGATAGATTTTCGATGCGTTCAGGGTGATATTCCCAGCGACACTGAGCGTTCCGTTTCCACGAATATCGCCAGCCCCAGCATTCATGGCTACCTGGCCGATATTCTGAAGCGAGAGATTCCCCACATCGATTAGAGACGCGGTGAACGCCAACTTGCCGGAACCATGCGTCGGGGCGAATGTATAGGCACCAGAGGGATCCGCAGGATTCACGGGGTCCTGCTTGAATGGCAGAACGACATCGTCCGGGTTCGCAGGCGCACGGAAGTCCTGACCGATGGAAAGATAGGCAGCGCTGATATTAACTGCGTCGTCAGCGCTTATCACCCCACCAGCGGCAAGGCGAAGCTCGCCGCTCACGTTCAAGTCGATCTTACCTTTGAAAGCCACATTACCGCCGTAAGGAACTGGAATGGCGGTCGCGAGATATTTCCCGCCGAGGCTGAGAGAGGAGAACGAGCCCGCGCCGAAACGATCCAAGGCGAAAAATCCGGAGTTGCCATAGGGCGTCCCGTTTGAATCGGAAAGACCAATACCGACACCCAAAGGAGCGCTCGGATTCAGGATGAGGTCACCACTCTGAGTGACCACGAGATTGATGTCAGCACTGGTGCGAGCTTCTCCATCACGATAATAAGAACCCGAGGAAACCAATAGTTGCCCTCCCACGGCGGTTGCACCACCGGCACCACCAAACAAGGTGGCGTCGGAAACCAGCATCTGGGATCCGCTGAGATCAATAGTTCCACCGTCACTGTCCAGCCGGGTCGCAACAGCCCCCCGAGTATTGCAAGGTGGAATGTTGATTCCACAGAGTAAAAAGAGAGGCTTGTTTCCGTTCCCCGCCAATACCGAAGGACTCAGGTCAAGAACGCCGGAGGAACCCGAAACATCCAACACCCCGCCATTCTCAGCAATGATGTTGCCTGAAATCGAAATGGTGCCTCCATCAAGAACGGAACCGACACGCCTGCCGTAAACGTCCGGTTTCAGCACGGTCACGCCGACTGCCGAGAGGAGCGTGGAACTGCCAAGGTGTACGGTCGGGAGCGCATTGGTGACGGAAAGCCTTTGCGATGTCGTCAACGGGAAGGACCCGGCGCCGGCGATCGAGATCTTGCCGCCGGGTGTCGTGACGGAACCCAGCAGGGTGATCGTCCCGGCCTTGAAGGAGACACTGGCTCCCGGCTCGGTGACGATGGACGCGCTTTCACTCATCACGATGTCGCCCCGGACCTCCAGGTTATCCAAGGTATACGGATCGTCGGAACCCAGAGCGGTGAAACTCAAACTCACCGGCGAGCGAAGCCCGTCCGGCTTTACAAACGGCCTGAGACTATAGGCGCCGCCAAGTGCCGGATCATTCCGGGCGATGTAGCTCTCGGCCACGGGACGGAGGTTCGCATTCGCCGCGATGGAAACCGCGGGGATGTAGGACTCGAATTGCCCCGCTGCCGGTGTGGCGGTGGATGCCGCCCCCACTCCGGTGAGAGCGTATTTGGTGAAGCCTCCGGTGCGGAAAAAGTCTTCGGACAGTTGAAGCGCATCCGGATTACTACCGCCCCCCACCTCGATGAGGCTGGCTTGGATATTCAACGTTCCGCCGGTCGAGCCGGAATAGCCACGCAAGGTGGATCCCAGCGTGATCGTTCCGCCGATCAACCCCGCGAAGCCGGGATCGGTCCCGGTGGTGAGCGAAATCGTTCCCGCCTTGCCGTAGGTTTTCGAACCCCTATCCGAAATATAGACACCACCGGACACATCGATCACCGACCCCTGCGCGAGTGAGGCATTGTAAGACGTGACCGTAATTTCCCCGCCGGAAGTGCTGATTGCCTCCGCCGTGGCCGACGGGCTTTCCCGGGTGTCATCCGCGATCAATCCCGCCGTCGAGAGAATGGCACCGCCACCCAACACAAACATACCCCGATCCGCCGCGGGCGACGGAAAAGGTGCCGAGCCCCCTGGATTCAGGATGGGATACTCCGAAGCGAAAGCGGGAGAAATGTTATAGGTTTTGAAGCCCAGGGTGCCCCCCGGAGCGATGACGGACCCGAACACGGATAGATTCGCCGCCGCGAGCGTCACGGATCCTCCGGGTGCCGCCGACAAGACCACATTCTCCGGAACGATGATCGAGCCGTCCGGGTTGTTGACTTCGAGCGAACCGAACCCCTCTTCATCCAGCAAATCGGCGGACAGGACCACGGTGGCCTGTCGATCTGCCGGCAGGGCAGCTGGCAAGTCATTGACCAGGGAGAACTCGGGAACGCTCTGAGTGCTGACATCCTCGGCGAATTCAATCTGTGGTGGTGTTGGAGAATGCTTGAAATAACTGATCGTCGTGGTTCCTGGAATCGCGAACGCCTGGTCCGCCTCGAAGGTGATTCTCAGGCTGCTGGCCACCGCGCGAACGGACCGCTGCCGGTCTCCCTCCACGGTGAGCCCGCGTAATACACCGTCGATCGCCATGCTCGGTGCGATCAAGGACAAGGTGCCACCGTCCGCGCCTTCGTTGTAAGATCTCTGGTTGATGCCCCTCGTCAAAGGGTTGCGGTAGGTTTCCGTAACCCCCCACTTTTCACTGGTGAAAACCGATCTTCCGCTATAAACACCATCATATACCCGGTCCGGAGTGGCGTTCCGGACGGCGACCTTCCTGCCATCCATCAACAGGGAGGATGTGCTCACCAAGCCGCCTTCATGGGTGAAAAATCCACCCGAAACATCAAGGACCGACCCTTGGCGCAGAACAATCGAGCCCCCGGCCTGGAGACTGATATTTCCTCCCGCCACAGTGAGTTGGCCGACGTTGCGTTCGATGATGCCCGCGAGCCCGGTGACATCGCCGAGCGGCGTGCCCACCCAGAATCTCCCGTTGTAGGCACCCGACTGACGGATATCCACGGTGAGTGGCTCACCACGGAGGTTGGATGAGCGTTGCAATGGAGAGTCCGCCAGCTCGGCACCGCGAAGCTCGACTTCCAAAATGCTTTGCGAGAGAGGTACGAAAACATCGACGCTTCCAGCAACGTTGATCGTGGCACCTTCATCGACATAAATCTGGCCGCCATCAAACAGGAACCGCTGCTCCGCCCCGGAATAATAATTCGTGATTCCAGCCTCTGCGCTGCCGCTTGCATCGAAAATCGTCCGGTTGCCATCGCCATCCTTGTAGGGCCAGACACCCGCACGGATGGAGACTTCCGCGTTCGGGGCGAGGAGGATGGACCCCTTGCCCAAATGAACCGCCAGTCCTTCGATGTTCACTTGGGACCGCTCGGGCAGCGAGGTTCCCGGGACCGCTTTGGTACTGGCATAGTCGGGAAGGATGCGGGTGACGCTTCCGCCGCCCAACGTCACCAGACCAGTGTATTGGTTGAAAAACATCGGTCCTCCGGCACCTTGCTCCGTCGAGCTGTCGAAATTCGGATTCGAGACGGCTCCATAACTTGCCTTCAAGTCGATGCGCCCGTTGAGACTGACCGAAGTACTGCTCTCGATAAACCCAAGCTGATAGATACTGCGTCCGGTGACCGACGCGCTGCCTGTTAGGGTTTCGATGATCCCCGTGTTGGCCACGGTTCCGGCGTAATCACCGACCGCACCGACCCATACGTCGAGGCCTCGCAGGCTTGGATCATTTCCGTCGTGGGCAGCCATCGCCACCTGCAATCCGGCGGCGAGAACGGTCTGGCCGGATTCCGTTGAAATCGTCCCCGCGTTGACAACATTCGGGCCGACGAGCGTGATCCTGCCCCCGTTGCCGCCGGCGCTGGCCGGACTGGTGAGAGTTGCGCCGGCTTGCACGATGACATCCCCGTACCGGCCGGAAGCCGGCGGAGGTTCCGGAATGAAATTCGGCGTACCATCCGCACCGCCGGGAACATCGAGTCCGGAGAAAAGGAACTGCGCGTCACGGTTGTTCAGCAATCCCTGTGAGACGAGATTCGTATTGATCGGCAGTGACGAGACAGTGAGTCCGCGGGCGTTGACCTGGCTGCTGCCACCGAAGATGACGCCGTTGCGGTTCATCAGATAGACCTGGCCGTCAGCATGGATCCTGCCGAGGATCTGGGTGGGGTTGCCGGAGGGGTCGGTGACTTGGTTGAACGCGATCCATTGACCGACGTTCGCGCCGCCGGCGGACTGGTCGAAGGTGAGGGTGGTGTTTTTACCCACGTTGAGCGTCTGCCAGTTGAGCAGGGCTTGCTGGGCGGTCTGGCGGATCGTGACGTTGACGTTCCCACCGTAAACGGTTTCCACCGGCTGGCTGGCACCGGACCAACGGGCGGGGTTGGTGGCGGCGTCGGCCGCAGGGTTGAGACCGCCGGGGCGGAGACCGTCAGGAACGACCGGAAGGTTGGCGCCCAGGCTGTTAGGGCCATTCTGGGCGGCTGCGCGGGCGGCGGCCTGCATGGCCCTCATGGCGTCCAGCGTCTGGCCGGTGCGGCGCAGGACGTCCTGGGAGTTCGCGCGCGCGGCGTCCGTGGCGGCGCGGGTGAGGGCAGCCCCATTGGTGGCGGCAGCGGCGGGCGCGGATCCACCGGCGGACGCATTGGGACGGAGGATGTCGCGAGCGTCCGAATTCAGCCCTGTTAAAAACACCGCCAAACCGGCGAAGACCGGCGCGCCGTAACACAACGGCGTGCCAAAAAGTGGAGTACTGCGGAAACGGAATCGTTTGGGCTTCATGAGACGAATGCGGTGTGGGATTTGCAAGCTGCCAGACTCAGGGCTTGGCGACAGCCTTCGTAAGTTCGATTTCGTTGATTGCAAGCGGATGCTCTTTGACCAATCCGGCGAGGTACTCCTGACGCTTGATGCGGGAACGTTCCGCCCTAAGCCGGGTGACGAAACTGTCACGAATCTCCCCGAGCGCGGGAGTGCGGGATTCGCGGAGCTCGAGCAGTTTGAGGATGTGCCAGCCGTCCTGGAGCCTGACCGGCCCGGTGACGGAACCCGGCGTTAGACCGGGTAGCTTGGCGCGCATCTCCGGCTGGATCTGTTCTTCGCCGAGCCAGCCGATTTCACCGCCCCGGGCGGCGCTGGCGGCCTCCTCGCTGTTGGCGCGGGCGATCGCGGCGAAGTCGGCGTTTTTGGCCTTGAGCAGCTTTTGCACGTTTTCGAGCTTCGCCTCGTCCTTGGCGATGTAGATCTGGGCGAGCTGATAGCTGCGGGGAATGACAAGCTTGGACTTGGAAGCCTCGTAGGCTTCAGTTAGCTCGGCCTCGGTGGGGTAGCCGGGCTCCGGCTGGGAGGCGTTCTGGAGATAACTCTCGGTGAGCGCGGCCTCGCGGGCACGGACGAGCTTGGCAATGACGGCGGGATCCTGATCCCATTTCTTGTCGAGGGCCTGCTTGAGGACGAGTCGCTGGACGAGCAGCGCGCGGACGAATTGACCGAGGGCGGCAGAGTCCCGGGTGAGGGCTGCCTGCTGGTCGGCTTCGAGACCGGCGACGATCTCGCGGATCTCACTGCCGGTGATCCCGATGTCCCCGGCCTTGCCGAGCACGGGAGCGGTGTCGGCGTGTGCGAGAGTGGTTGCGAGAAGGAGGTGCGCTAGGCGTTTCATGACTGGTGGGAGAAATAGGTCTTATAAAGCCTATGGAACCTCCAGGACCTATGGTTTGGCCGCGGGCGCCTGAATCCTTTGATCCAGGATCTTGTCCTTGTAGCCTTGCACTTGATTCTCGATTTTCACACGGGTGGTGCCGATGAAGGGCTCGCGGGCGCCGAGGGCTTTGCCGAGGGCATAACTTTCGTAGCGGTCGAGGATCTCCGTGGCGGTATTGAACAAGGAGATGTTCTTGGCTTGCAGGTCGGCGATGGTGCGTTTGTTGACGAGCACCTCGGCGGCGAGCTTGGCGCGCTCGTCCTCCTTGGTGTTGGCGACACCGGCTGCTTTCTGATAGCCGGCCTTCCACTCCTCGCGGTTCGCGGCGAGATCGGCGAGGCGCTTTTCGCGCTCGGCGACCTTGTTGTTGAGCTTTGCGATGGTTTCTTCGGAGGCGGTCTTGTCGGCAGCGCTCTGTTTGACGAGGGCGTCGTGGCGTTTTTCGAGGGTGGTGATTTTTTCGGCGAGCTCCTTGGATTTCTGGTCGGCGATGGACTGGGCGGCCTGCGCGTTGGCGGCATCCGTCTGGGAGGTGCGCAACTGGAGCATCACGCTGCGGAGTTGCTCGCGGAGCTTCACGGTGGGATCCACTTCCTCGGCGGCTTGGAGAGGCAGGGTGACTAATAGAAGAAGGAGCGGGACGCTCCGGCAACGGTCTGAGGCGAGACGCCCCAGCCACTGGGTGAATGATGAGGATTTCATGGAGTGATTAGAATTTCGCATTGATGTCGAAGAGCAGGGTGTCGCTGCTGAGGGGCGGACCTGCGATTTCATTGGAGCTCATCCAGCTGAGTCCCAGCTTGACGAACTGGGAAAGCGCGAAGTCGGCACCGAGAGTGAAGCCTTGCACGTTGGTGCCGCCGCCGCCGAAATCGGACTCGCTGAAGGCGTCCACCACGGCGTCGGACTCGACATAGCGGTAGCCGAAGCTGGCCTGCCAATCACCGAAGGCCTCAAGCGCGGGCTTGCCGACCTGGAAGGCGGTGTACCAGGCGAGGTCGCCGCCTTCATAAACATCGTCCGGGCCGCGGTTGCCGATGGCGGTGGCTTCGTTGACGTCGAAGGCGAGGTTCCTGGTGACCTCGCCGACGAGGGCGAGGGTGACGGGATCGAAGCCATGGTATTCGAGTTTTCCTGTCAGGGTCAGGTTTTCGAACTCGGAGGCAAGGCCGAAGTATTGATACTGATGGAGATTCCCGTAGTCGTTGGCGGAGTCAGGGACGATGTCACGCAGGGCGATGTAGGTATTGCCGCGCTGGGCGAAGCCGGGGCGGGTGGTATCGGTGTTCCCGGCATCGCTCGTACCGAGCGGGATGTAAGGATCGGAGACCCTCCCCTGGACTCCGTCGAAGCTATAGTAGGCGACGCTGAACTTGGTTTTCCAGTCCTCGTCGATTTTCCATTCGATGCCGATCTGGGCTCCGGTGAGCCATTTGTCGGTGCTCGGAAATTTGCTCGGCTGGTTAGAGGCGAAGTTGAAATCGGTGTTATAGACCGGGAAGTAACCGGCGGTGAAGAAGGCGGATGCCCGGTCGTTGATCCGGACCTTGCCGCGCAGGGCGAGTCCGTCGAAACCAATGTCGTTATCCCAGTGGATGTCGGTGGAGAAGAACGGATTGTCGAATCGACCGGCGAGGAGGGTGAGTTCCTGGCCATCACCGGGACCGGCGTCATAACTGAGGAAAGCGCGATCCAGCCAGATGGCGTATTTTGTGAAGTTACCGCCGGCGCCACCCAAGGTCTGGTTCGTGGATGTGGCGGTGTTGCTGTCCCCCGTGGCAATGCGGAGCCCGGCGTTGAAGCCGTCGCCAAGCATCACGTCCGTGCCGAAGCGGGCGCGCAACCGGACGCGCTCACGGTCTTGGTTGACGTTGTATTGGGAAGCGAAGTTGGGGTTGCCCGGCGAGACGTCGTAAGGCAGGCCGCTGTTGATGGCGTTGAAGTTAGGGAAGGCACCGGTGTCGTCGTTTCCGCCCTGGAAATAGTCGCCTTGAAAGCGCAGGCGGATGTCGCCGAAGGGACGGAAGCGCTCGGTCCACTCGGGGTATTTTTTCTCGCTCCATTTCTCCTCGCGGGCGGTGGCCATAAGTTCCTGTTTGATCTGGTCGCGCATGCTGTTTTTGACGACCTCGGGGATGTAGGTGACGCGCATCTCCTCCTCGCCGGGCGCGGGTGGCAGGGCGGCGATGTCGGCTTGCGCGGCGGCCTGTTGTCGGACGGTCTGCGCATCAGCCTCGGCCTGTTGGATCATCTCGGCGGCTTCGGCCTGGCTGAGGATGCCCTTCTGGACGAGGCGGTTGATGAGGTTGATGGTGACGTTCTGCGTGGCCGCGGCGGGTGCCACGGCGGCGGCGGGCTCGGCGGGAAGATCGCCCGGGCGCGGGGCTTCCGCACTGGGATCAAGAACCTCCGCAGACGGAGATGGGGCTTCCGCAGGCGACTCGACCGGGGTGGTCTCGGTGGCGACTTCCTCGGCGTGGAGCAGGCTGGCGGTCCCTAGCAGGGCGGCAATGGCGAATGGACGGGTGGCTGACATGGAAAAATGATTAGATACCGGGCTTGCGGCCCTTGATTTTGAAATCGATGTAGGGTGGCATTCCGGCGGGCGGTGCCTGCGACGTTTGCAGGCCGATGAGGACCTGTTCGATGGCGGCGAGGTTGCTGATGTTGCCTAACGGCTTGATGCGGATGACGCGTCCCTCCTTGTCGATCCACAGGCGGATGCCGTCGTCCATGACGATCTTTTTGGTGGACGGGCTTCTTTCGAGAGCCTGCTTGATGGTGGCGACGAGGATTTTCTTCGCATACCAGTCGATGCGGGCCTGCTTGTTGCCGCCTCCGCCGATGGTGTTGCGGTTGCCGCCGCCATTGCCGGATGCGCCGAGTCCGGCCATGCCGGGGCCGTCGCCCTTGATGCCGGTTCCAAGGACTTCGGCAGGTGGATCGGGATCTGCGGCTTCGGGCGGCGGTTCGACGGGGTCGGGTTCCTGCTCGACGAGTTCCTCCTTCTTGTCTTCGGGAGGCGGCTCGGGTTTCGGCGGCTCGACCTTCGGCGGTGGCGGCGGTGGCGGCGGCGGCGGAAGAGGAGTGACGGTGACGATGTCGTTCTTTCTCGCCACGGTCTTCGTGCTCTTTCCTCCGCCTAGCAGGAAAGAGACGATGCCGCCTAGCAGGACAACGGCGAGCAGGACGCCGATGAAAAACCGGTGCTTGTTCGGCTTGTTCGGCGGTGCCGGGAATGGAGGACGCGGGGACATGGGAAGAGATAGGAGATGGAAGAGAAGAGGCTTCTTCGTTCGATGTTCGATGTTCGATGTTCGATGTTGGACGTTCCTTACTTCGGCTGGGTGGCGAGTCCGATCTGGGTGATGCCGACACGGCCTAACACGTCGAGCACATCCATGACACCCTGATACTGGCTGCCGCGGTCGCCGCGGACGACGACGGGCAACTCGGGAGTGGCGACCTTGAGGGCGGCGAGTTTGGTTTCGAGGTCGGCGAGGGTGACAGGCAGGGTGTTGAGGCGGATCTTGCCCTCGGTGTCGATGGTGATGGCCTGGGTCTTGGGCTGGTCCATCTTCTGGGTGGCCGGCTTGCTGCTGGCGCTGGGCAGGTTCACCTTCACGCCCTGCACCCCGGCAGTGGTCATGATGATGAAGATGAGCAACAGCACGAGGTAGAGGTCCACCATCGGCGTGACATTGATGTCATCGTAGCTTTTGTCGTCGGCGGAGGCCATGGAAGAAGTTGAGAGTGGATGGTTGAGAGTTGAGAGTTGGAAGACTCTCAATGGGCGGAGCCGCCCGTTGGATCGGTCTCGGCGGCGGGTCGGTAGAACTCGGCCATCTTGGCGACGAACTCGTCGATGAAGACCTGCATGAGGGCGAGCGAGTTCTTGATACGGCCGTTCAGGTAGGAGTAGATGAACAGCGCGGGGATGGCGACGACGAGGCCGACGACAGTGGCAAGCAGCGCGGAGGCGATGCCCGGGGCGATGGAGTTGACGTTCACCTCGCCGGACTTGGCGATGATGGCGAAGGTGATCATGACGCCGACGACAGTGCCTAGCAGACCCACGTAAGGGCCGCCGGCGATGCTGATAGTCAGGTAAACGAGGCCGTCCGACAAGCGATGGCTCTCGTGGACGAGGCCGGCATCGAGGCTGGCGCGGATCGCCTGGATGGAGCGGCCGGAGAGGCCTTGGACGCGGTTGTTGTCCTTGTCGAGACGGTGGCGGATCTCCTCGGAGCCGATCTGATAGATGTGGTAGAGCGGGGATTTCTCGATGAGTTCCTGGTCACCGGGATCCACCTGGCCACCCAGGCTGCTGACGCTGGATTTGTCGTCCGGATTGAGCGCGGTGAGGTCGGTGGAGAGGGACTTCCACTGGCTGAGGAAGACCTTGGTGCCCTTCTCGATGGAGTTGAGATAGATGAATTTCTTAACCGCGACGGTCCAACCGACGATGATCATGACGACGCAGACACCGATGGCGATCCAGCCGTCGAACATCATGTTCTTGGCAATGTCGCCGAAGAGCATGACGTGCTCCATCATGCCGCTGTGGGCTTCGACTTCGCCGCCCTCGACCTGGCCTAACGAGAGAAAGCGCTGGGCGGCGTCGGTGGATCCCTGGTTGACGGAGGCAAGCCGGACCCAGCCGGTGGAGCGGGCCGTCTTGGAGATGGAGAGCTCGTCGAGCTCGCCGGTGAAGCCGTTTTCCGAGGCGCCGAGGAAGAGCGGGGTCGTTAGACCGGGGAGAGCGCCGTCGAGGGTGGCGTAGGGCGCGCCGTTGAGGAAGAGTTTCAGCGTCTTGCCATCTGCGACGACAACGAGGTGGCTCCAGGTGCCGGTGGCGACGGGTGCGCCGGGCTGGCTGCGGGCGGTGCCGAGTTGCATGACTGGCATGCCCTGGCCGAGCAGCAAGCGGAAGGAAGCGTTTCCATCGGCGCGGCTGAGGATGACGGCGTCGTCCTGGAGGGCGGCGGGCTTGATCCAGGTGGCGAGCGTCAGTGACTGGCCGGCCTTCCACTCGAGCGTCGGAGAGTTGGGGATGGTAACGGGAGCGCCTATCAGACGCAGGCCGTTACCGATGAGCGATCCCTCGGCGGTGGTCCCGGCGGTTCCGGCATTGTTGCCGTTGGCGGTGGTGTCTGCGGGAGCCTCGCCGCGGCCGGCGAAGTGATAGACGAGGAGGGTGTCGGGATCAAAGGCGTCCGCCGGTTTGACATCGGCGGGCATGGCGGCGTCCGCGTTGCCGAAATAGACGTGGAAGGTCTCCTTGGCGGCGGGATTTACGTCGGGCAATTTGACCCAGACGAAGGCTTCGTTGAGGATGTTGTCATAACTCTCGATTTGGTGCGACAGCACGGTCTTGCCGTCTGCGGCGACGAAACGCAGGTCGCTGCCGTCCTCGCGGGCACCGGCGAACTGGAAGTTTCCATCGAACAGGCGGACGAGAACAGTGGAAGTACCGGGAGCTTCAGTGACGTCCGCGGTGTCCAGCGTGAGCGGTTGGCGCTGGGCCCAGGAGGGATTCCACCAGGCGGATTCCTCCGCGTGGAGGGGACCGGCGAGCAGGAGCGCGAATCCGCCGAGGAACTTGATGTGGGAGCGTTTTGTCATTGGGAGAAATAGCGTGTTAGAAGTCAGCCCAGCCGCGGAAGCTCACGCGGACCTCGCCGGCTTCGGTATCGGGCTGATCGATGAGAGGCACGGCGACATCCACCGAGCCGTTGTAGTGCTTGAAGAGGTTCACCCGGCTGCCGATGCCGAAACTCGCGAGACTGAACTGCGAGTCCTGACCGGGAAGTGCGTCGTAAATGCCAACCATGCCGGCGTCGGAGAACGCATAGAACCGCCACTCGTCGGCTTTACCATCCGCCGGAACACCGGATTTCGCGGTGCCACCGATCAACGAGGGACTGAGGAACTCGATGGTGCCGAAGAAGCCGTTGTCACCGAGCACGGTGGCCTCGAGATAGCCGCGGACGGTGTCGAGACCGCCGCCGGCGAACTGCTCGGTATTGACGAGGGGCTGGCTGGCGAGCTGGCCCTGGATTTTCCCGAAAAGCTGATAGCCACCGTCGAGGTCGCGGGTGTGGGCAAGGTCGGCGCGCAGATAGACATAGCCGCCATCGGCGTTGTAGCGCTTGTTCGCGTATGCTTCCTCGTCGTCGCCGACGCCACGCAGGCCGAAGTTGAGCGAAGCGTTGAGAGC
>JAIFNK010000051.1 GCA_020047775.1 Akkermansia sp.
TTCGGATGGGCCGGCTGAGACCGCGCGTCAGTCAGACCGCTTCACTAACCGGAGTCCGCTGCTGTCGATGGTGATCCGGCCCTTTTTGAAAAGCGCGCCGGTCGCTTGTTTGAAAGTGCGCTTGCTGACGCCTAACTCCTCATTGATCTCCGCAGCAGGGCTGTGGTCGCCGAGGGACCAGAAGCCGCCGCGGGCTTCGAGTTCTTTGAGGATCCGGCCTTCCAAATCATCGACCTTCGCCCGGCCGGCGGGGTGCAGGCTGAGGTTGATTTTCCCGTCCGGACGGATCGCGGTGATGTAGCCTTTGAGCGCTTCGCCGGGCTGGAGCGGTTGGAAAACCTCGTTGGCGAAGAGCAGGCCGCTGTGGGTGCCGTTGATGATCGCCTTGTAGCCGAGGTCGGTTTTTCCGAAAATGATCAGATCGACTTCCTGCTCCAGACGGAAATCAGGCGGCGTCAGATCCATGTGCCGCGCGATGCGGGTGGAGGCGATGACGCGGTGGGTCTGCTCGTCCACATGGACGTGGACGATGTAGTTTTTCCCCACGTCCATCCGGACTTTCTGCTCGCGGAACGGGACGAGCAAATCCTTGGGCAGGCCCCAGTCCACAAACGCGCCGACACCGGTGACGGCCACGCATTTCAGCCGACCAAACTGGCCGGGCATGACCTTGGGCGACTTGAGCGTGGCGACCGGGCGGTCCTCGGAATCGTTGTAGAGGAAGACATCGAGGAATTCGCCGATGCTGCAACCGCGAGGGATTTCGCGGTGAGGCAGCAGGATTTCCCCAAGGTCGCCGCCGTCGAGAAAGAGCCCGAAGCTTTTCTCGTGGAGGATTTGGAGGGATGCGCGTTCGCCGATCTTTGCCATGGCGCGACGATGGACTTGAGGAGCCGGCGAGTCGATGGCGATCTGTGAATCAGGCCTTGTAACACCGCATCACCCGCGGCGTGATGCCGGTGAAAATCTCCCAGACGATCGTCTCCGCCTTTTCGGCGATTTCAGCGACCGGGATGTTAGACCCGAAGATTTCCACCTCGTCGCCCTCGGCCACGTCCCCAGCACCGGTCACATCCACCATCATCTGGTCCATGGTGATCCGCCCGAGAATCGGCAGGCGGCGGCCACGGATCCACACGTCCGCACCTTTTCCCGAGACATGCCGCGGGTAGCCGTCGCCGTAGCCGATGCCGACGGTGGCGACGCGGGTGGGCTGGGTGGTGACGAATTGCCGCCCGTAGGAAACCCCGTGCCCCGCCGGCAGTGTGCGGACGAGGGTCACCCTCGATTTCAGGCTCATCACCGTGCCGAGTTTTTCCTGGAATCCCGGCAGCGGAGAAACCCCGTAAAGCATCAGGCCCGGCCGCGAAAGATTACAGCAGCCCTGATCAAATCCGAGCAGTCCCGCGCTGTTTGACAGATGCCGCCACCGGAATCGCGACTCGCCGCCAAGGTCGCGGATGATCGCGTGAAACTGCGCGAACTGCCGCAAGGTGAACTCCTCGTCCTCGTCCGCCGACGGCAGATGCGAGCCGATGCCTTCGACCTCCAGATTCTCCATGCGCTCGAGTTGCGCCAGCTTTTCGGGTAGATGCTCCGCCACGAATCCTCCCCGCCCCATGCCGGTGTCCACCGCAAGATGCACCTTGAGCCGCACGCCCCGCGCGGCGGCGAGGCGGTTGAATTGCTCCGCCTCCTCGATCGAGGAAATACACGGCGTCCAGTCGCGGGCGACGATTTCCTCGCGCTCCTCGGACCAGGTTGCGCCGAGCAGATAGATCCGCGTCCCGACGCCCGCGTTGCGGATGCGCCGGGCCTCACCGACATTGGCCACGCCGAAAAACGCGATTTCCTCACTGGCCAGGGCCTTCGCGATTTCCTCCAGGCCGTGGCCATACGCGCCCGCCTTGACGACCGCCATCAACTCGCCGCCGAACGCCTCGCGGGCGACGGCGAGATTCCGCTTCAACGCGCCAAGATCGATCTCCGCCCAGGCCCGCGGCGGAGAAACAGGGAGAATTTCGTTCACAGCGCCCAAGCTAGGCATCCGCGCCCGGCTGGCAAGAACTGCGGATGGCCTGGACTATCGGAACCGTCGAGTGCGGGCCTTGATCCCGGGTTCCTGCTGGTTTATCAAAGGGCAGGAAATTCCATGGCAGCCTCCGACACCGACTCACCCGCCGCGACCGCACCTTGGGAAACCAAGCGCGGGTCCAACGGCCATCACCTCGTCCGCCGGTCACTCCCGTGGCTTGGCGGACTTCTGCTTCTCGGCCTGATCGCGTGGGGGCTGTGGCCCAAGCCGGTGGTCATTGAAACCGGCAAGGTCACCCGCGGGCCGCTAACCGTGCGCGTCTCCGAGGAGGGCAAGACCCGGGTGAGAAACCGCTACGTCGTCGCGGCCCCGGTCGCCGGGAAAATGCGCCGCGTGCCCCTCAAGCCCGGCGACGAGGTGAAGGCCGGAGAAACCGTTTTGACCGCCATCGAGCCGATCGCCGCGCCGTTGCTCGATCCCCGCGCCCGCGCCCAGGCGGAGGCGGTGGTGTCGATGCACGAGGCGGGCCGCAAACAAGCCGCCGCCACGCTGGAGGCCAGGCAGTCGGCACTGAAAATGGCGGAAGCGGATCGCGACCGGGTCCGCGCCGTCACCCGCGCCGGCACGGTTTCCGAAACCGACCGCGACCGGGCGGAGGGCGATGCCTCCATCCGCGCCGCCGAAGTGCGCGCCGCCGAGTTTTCCCTGCAAGTCATTGACTATGAACTCGCCCAAGCCCGCGCCGCACTCGAACGTCCGGAAGGAAACGCCGTCGGAAACCTCGTGGAGGTGAAGTCCCCGGTGTCCGGCCGGGTGCTCAAGGTGATCCAGGAGAGCGAAATGGTAGTGAGCCCGGGAACCCGGATCCTCGAAATCGGCGATCCGGCAGACATCGAAATCGAGGCGGAGATCCTCTCCCGCGACGCCGTGACGATCCGGCCGGGCGACGCCGTGGACATCGAGCAATGGGGCGGTGAAAATCCGCTCAAGGGCCGCGTCCGCCGGGTGGAACCCGCCGCTTTCACGAAAATTTCCTCGCTCGGCGTGGAGGAGCAGCGGGTCATCGTGCTCAGCGATCTGGTGGACATTCCGGAAGCGGCGAAGGCGCTGGGAGACCGGTTCCGGGTGGAAGCCCGCGTGGCGGTTTGGCATGGGGACGACGTACTCATCGTCCCGGCGGGTGCCTTGTTCCGTGAAGGAAACGCCTGGAAAACCTACGTCTATCGGGACGGCAAGGCCACGCTCACCGCGATCGAAGCCGGTCACTCGGACGGACGCTTCACCGAGATTCTATCCGGTCTGGCGGCGGGCGACGAGGTACTGCTCCACCCGCCGGACACCGTGACAGACGGAACTCCGGTGTTGAAACGGGAGTAGCGGCCCGCACCCGCCGGTTTTGCTTGGCCGGCTTTCCCCGGGCGTGATAGGACAGGCGGCATGAGTGACACCGCCACCCGCATTCCCGAAGACATCAAAACCGCCATGAGGGCGAAGGACAGCGTCGCCCTCAACGCCCTGCGCGCTTTGAAAAGCGCCCTGATGAACGCGGCCATCGAGAAGGGGAACCTCTCCATCGTGCTCGACGAATCCGAGGTGCTCGCGGTGATCCGCAAGCAAATCAAGCAGCGCGTGGACTCATGCGAGCAGTTTGAAAAAGCCGGTCGCCCGGAGCTCGCCGCCACCGAGAAAACCGAGATTGAAATCCTGTCCCGCTACCTGCCCGCCGCCCTCGGCGAGTCGGAGCTCGCCGCCATCATCGAGCAGGCGGTGGCCGACACCGGAGCCACCGGCAAGGCCGACATGGGCAAGGTGATGAAGCGCGCCCAGGAACTCGCGGAAGGCCGCGCGGACGGGAAACTGCTCTCCGCCGCGGTGATGAAGCGGCTTTCCTGAATCAATCGTGCAGATACGTCCGCGGCCGGTAGAACCAGGCGAACGGAATGAAAACGACCGCCGTGGCGAGCACCAGCCAGGTGAAGAAGCGGAAGTAGGCGGCCCCCTCCAGCTTGCTCTGGCCGCCGGAGAACTCGGTGCGCTCGAAGCCGGCCACGCTGGGTTTTTCCTTGATGCCCAGCGCCGCCTTGCGACGGCCGAGCCAGGTGTCCTGGGACGACGGGGCCTCACCGCTGACCTTGCCGATGATGACTCCGACGTCCCACTGCGTCCGCGGCTTGCGATCGGGACCGGCACTGGAAATGCGGGCGTGGGACGAATCGATAAGGTCGTAAACCAGCGGATTTCCCCACGGGTCTTTCGCGTCGCCGATGAGTTTGCGACCCTCGTCATTGGCAGGAAACGCGTCGCCGGACTTGGCTTCAATCCGGCTGGCGGCGGCGAGGAAAATTTCGCGTCCGGGGATTTCCAACGAGTCCATCCGGCCTTGCTCACATCGTGCGACGAAATCGTCTGTCGTGCCGGTGCCCCCGTCGTGCCCCGGCAGCATGATGGTCCGTGGCGAGGTTTGCCAGTCGGCGGGGAGCTTGGCCGTGGCTTGCTCGAACTGCACGCCCGCCGGAGACGGGATGGCGATGAAGTGGTTGACCTGCGCGGTGAACTGATTGCCACCCCACACGGAAAGCAGGAACAGCGACATGATCACCGATTTCATCGCCTTGGGCGACTGGGTGTAGGCGAACTCCAGGCCGACGATGGAGACCATGATTTCCGAAGCGGTAATGAGGAAATAAGCACCGATCTGCCAGCCGACCGACGGCCGGTGTCCGGTATCGATCCAGGTCTGGATCAAGGTAGTTAGGCCGAAGGAAGCGGTCATCAGGATCATGCCGAGGCCGATCTTGCGCAGCGGCGTGAGCGGGAAGATCCGGCTGATCCGCGGATAGATAACAAAGGTGAACAGCGGGATGTAAACGAGGATGAGGATCGGGTTGACCGCCTGGATCTGTGATTCCAGCCAGGTGATGCCGAGGAATTCGAGATTCATCTGCTCCGCCTGTAACACCCACGAGGAGCCGGTCTGGTCGTAGAGCGACCAGAACACCGCGATGAAGGTGAACAGCGGAATCAACTTGCCGAGCGCGACGAGGCCCTCGCGGGAGAACGCCTCCTTGAAGAACCCTAATCCCGACGGCGGGATGTGGACGAAGCGGTTGCGTCCCAACCAAAACATGAAGGTGGCGATGGCCATCAGCACGCCGGGAACCCCGAACGCCCAGTGCGGGCCCCAGTGCTTCAACAACCACGGCGTGAGCAGGGTGGAAAAGAACGAGCCGAAGTTGATGGAAAAGTAAAACCAGTTGTAGATCCGGGAAATCAGATGATGGTTTTTCTTGCCGAACTGGTCGCCGACGTGAGCGGAGACGCAGGGCTTGATGCCACCGGAGCCGAGGCAAATGAGCAGCAAGCCCGCGAACAGCCACCACGGGGAATTGCCATAAGTGCCCATGCAGGCGAGTGCGGCGTGACCCAGGCAATAGACAATGGATAGAACAAGGATGGTCCGGTATTTCCCCAGGAAAACATCCGCGATCAAGGCCCCGAGAAACGGGGTGAAATAGACCCAGCTCGCGAATTCATGATAATTCGCGACCGCCTGGTTGTTCGGCATTCCGCTCCCGCCGCTGCCGTCCATCAGATGCAGATACTGGACCATGAACACGACCAGGATCGCACGCATGCCATAAAACGAAAACCGCTCCGCCGCCTCGTTGCCGATGATGTAGGGGATGCCCGGCGGCATCACGTCGATTTCCTGCGGTGTGCTGCGGTAATTCATGGACTTTAGATTCAAGAATCAAGAATCAAGAAAGACGGAACCGACGGGCGACTGCTCTTTTCTGGATTCTTGGTTCTGGATTCTTGGTTCTGCTACCAGCGAATCGCGGCGGCGGCCCACGTCAGACCAGCGCCGAAGACGACTAACACGATGTGCTCGCCGCGCTTGAAGGCGCCGGAGCGGTTTGCCTCGTCGAGCGCGATGGCGACGGCGGCGGCAGAGGTGTTGCCGTATTTGTCGAGGTTGATGAAGACCCGCTCGTTAGGGACCGCCAGACGGTCGGCGATGGCGTCGATGATGCGCAGGTTCGCCTGATGGGGAATGACGCAGGCGATGTCCTCCGGCTTGAGGCCCGCGCGGTCGATGACTTTTTCCGCAGCTTCCTTCATGCGGTTGACCGCGTGTTTGAAGACTTCCTTGCCCATCATGGTCAGGGTGAACAGGTGGTCGTTCACGTTTTCGCTGGTGAGAGGACAGGCGCTGCCGCCGCCCGGGATGTTGAGAAGATGGGTTAGATTGCCGTCGGTTCCCATCTCGGTGGCGAGGATGGAACCTTCCTCGGGCTCGGCCCGGCGGAGCACGGCGGCTCCGGCTCCGTCACCAAAGAGCACGCAGGTGGTGCGGTCCTCCCAGTTGGTCACGGTGGAGAGTTTTTCCGCGCCGATGATGAGCGCGTTTTTGAAGGCACCGTCGGAAATCAGGCGCTTGGTGATCTTCATCGCGTAGAGGAATCCGGAACAGGCGGCGGAAATATCGAAGGCCACCGCATTGAAGGCTCCCAGGTTTTGCTGGACGTAGCAGGCGGTCGCCGGCGTCGGCGTGTCCGGGGTGATGGTGGCGACGATGATCAGCTCGATGTCCTCGGCGGCGAGTCCGGCTTGCTCCAGCGCCTTTCTAGCAGCATGGGTCGCCATGTGCGAGGTGAACTCGCCGTCAGCGGCGATGCGGCGCTCCCGGATGCCGGTGCGGGAGACGATCCACTCGTCACTGGTGTCCACCCGGATGGCAAGCTCGGCATTGGTGAGGATTTTCTCCGGGAGGTAGCTGCCGGTGCCTGCAATGCAAACCTGGTAAGGGGACGTCAATTCACTCATGCGGCGGGACATTGGAACCCACGAACGCCTGCCACAAGCGCGAAGTGAGAATCCCAGTTACCCGGACTTAATTCTCGAAACGAGCGGCGACGGCGAGGGACGCGAGCGCTTCCTCGATCCGGGGGTTCACGCCATTCTGAACCGTCTCCATCCCCACACGGATGGCATTGCGCACCGCAAGGGCCGTGGAGGATCCGTGGGCGATGATGACCACCCCGTTCACCCCGAGCAGCGGACTGCCGCCGTAGGTTTCGTAGCTGCTTTTTTCCTTGAGCGCCTTGAACGCGCCCTGGGCCAGCATGGCACCGGCGATGCGCAGCGGATTGCCCTGGATTTCGGTTTTGAGCCACTTGGAAACCGCCTTGGCGGTCGCTTCGATGGTCTTGAGCATGATGTTTCCCACAAAACCGTCGCAAAGCACGACGTCCAACTCGGTCTCGAAAAGATCACGTCCCTCAACATTTCCGACAAAATTGATGCCGGGCGTCAGCTTGAGCAGTTTGAAGGTTTCCTTGGTGAAAGTGGTTCCTTTTTCGTCCTCCTCGCCATTCGACATCAGGCCGACTTTCGGATGCCTGACTCCGAGCACGCCGCGGGCAAACGCGGTGCCCATGACGGCGTAGGCGACGAGGTGCTCGGGCTTCGCCTCGGGATTGGCACCGGCATCGAGGATGTGGCAGATGCCGAATTCGTTGGGCAGTGCGGAAGCGATTCCGGCACGATCCACGCCGGGCAAAGTGCGCAATTTCAAGGTCGCAGCAGCCACGGCGGCTCCGGTGTTTCCGGCGGAAACGAAGGCGTCCGCCCGTCCGTCCTTCACCATGTCCATGGCGATGTTGATGGAGGAGAGTTTCTTCCTGCGGACTGTTTTCGCACCGGGCTCGCCCATGCCAATCACTTCCGGCGCATGGATGATGCTCACCCGCGGGTCGTTGAGATCCAGCCCTTGTTTTTTGCACTCCTCGTGAAGCACGCCCTCCACTCCCACCAGATAAAGGTGTTGTAACTTCGGATAATACCGCAGGGCGTCGATGGCTCCTCCGATATTGACGGCGGGGGCGTGGTCCCCACCCATGGCGTCCAGGGCGACTTTCATGCAGGATCGAGAATACGGTGGTGAAATGTGAGGAAACGAAAAATCACCGCAGGAGGAAAGCCCCGAGCGGTAATTGATTCAGAAGGCACGTCGGTAGCTTCAGAGAGCTTCGACGTCGAGCACTTGCCGGTCGCGGTAGTAACCGCAAGATGGGCAGGCGATGTGCGATGGCACCCGGCTGCTGCACTCCGGGCAGCTCTTGAAGATCGGTGCACGCCAGCGGGTAGCGCCGCGGCGCATTTTTTGGCGGCTTTTGGATTGGCGGCGTTTTGGTACGGCCATGGTCGTAGTATAATTAAGGTTGGTCCTTGAGGTCCTTGAGGATGTCGAGAGCTGACCAACGGTCATCACTCTCGGCGCGGGGCGGAGTGGGTAGCCCATCTTCCGCCGACTTGTCCACTGATAAATATCGGGAATCGATTTCGCACTTCTGGGGCACGTCCCCTTCCTCGCATCGCGGGTCCACCGGGAAGTTGATCAGCACCTCCTCGCGCAGGGCATCGGTGGCGTCGATTTGCCCTTCCCTTTCGATTTCAATCGCCACCGCCACGTCCTCCAGCCGGATCGTTTGCACAAAAGGATGCAGCGTCCTCACGCAGGTGAATTCAAATGGCGCGGAAAGCGTCCCGGTCAACAACAGCTCGGAGCCGAACCGATGCACCCACAGCTCGTATTCCAGCGGCCCGACCGCCTGCGCGTCCTCCGGCGGCAGGTCGAAAATTTCCTTCGGCAGCGTGCCGGTGAAGGCTTTTCCCTCTTCCGGCAGGTTCGCCAAATCGATGATCAAATGTGCTTTCATGGGCGAAATGTAGCCTCGCCCCGCCCGTCGCCAAGCCGCAATTATTTCCGCTCGTCAGCGCCTCCCTGCCCGCTATTTTCCGCGCACCATGCCCATCGACATCCCGTTGCTCACCCGCATTTGTGAAGCCCCCGGCGCTCCGGGATTTGAAAAGGAAATCCGCAATCTCGTGCTCGCCGAGCTCAAGGGCCTCGCCGATGAAGTCCGCATCGACAACCTAGGCAGCGTCATCGCCCTCAAAAAAGGCAAGTCCAGCACCAAGAAAACCATGGCCGCCGCCCACATGGACGAGATCGGCTTCATCGTCACCCACGTCGATGACAAGGGCTTCGTCCGCTTCAATCCCGTCGGCGGATTCGACCCGAAAACCCTCACCTCCCAACGCGTCATCATCCACGGCCGCAAGGACATCATGGGCGTCATGGGCTCCAAGCCGGTCCACATCATGACCCAGGACGAGAAGCACAAACCCGTGAAAATCACCGATTATTTTATCGACACCGGCATGACCAAAAAGGACGTCGATCAAGTCGTTGCCATCGGCGATTTTGTCACCCGCCACTCGCCGCTCATCGAGCTTGGCGACTGCGTGAACGTCAAATCCCTCGACAACCGCGCCTCCGTCTTCGTCCTCCTCGAGACCCTCCGCGAGCTCAAGAAATCCAAGCGCAAGCCCGCCTACGACGTCTACGCCGTCTTCACCGTCCAGGAGGAAGTCGGCCTCCGCGGCGCCCAGGCCTCCGCCCTCCAGATCCAGCCGGATTTCGGCTTCGGCCTCGACACCACCATCGCCTACGACGTCCCCGGCTCCACCCCGCAGGAACGCTGCACCGCCCTCGGCGAGGGGGCCGCCATCAAGCTCATGGACTCCTCCGTCATCTGCGACTACCGCATGATCGAATTCATGAAATCCGCCGCCAAGCGCCACAAAATCAAATGGCAGCCGGAGATCCTCGCCGCCGGCGGCACCGACACCGGCAGCCTCCAGCGCATGGTCGCCGGCGGCTCCATCGCTGGCGCAGTGTCCATCCCCACCCGCCACATCCATCAATCCATCGAGTCCTGCCACAAGGAAGACCTCGCCGCCTGCATCCTCCTGCTCGCCGCCTGCGTCTGCGAGCTCGACCAGCACGACTGGAAATTCTGACCCGCCCGTGACACAGGCATTCCTGCCTGTTCTGACCCACCCGATCCTGCCTATTCTTCCAGCCCCAGCCGCCCGATTCCACTCGGAATCCGGCGGCTTTTTCATGCTCATTCCCGAAATTCACCCATGGAAAACGAGGAGGCGCCCCGCCGCGAAAAAACTTTTACATTTCGTCAACAACGCCTTGTGTCAAAAAACAGCCGACATCTGACAATAATTCATAAAACTTAAGTAATTTTTTCAAATTCCCCCCGGCGCGCCCGAAGCTAACCATTAGATAAAAATTTCCGACCCCCTAGACTTCCCCTCTTTGCCGCCTGCCAATCTGCTCAAATCCAGCATCCTGCTCATTGTTTACATCGTGACTACACCACCAAAAGCACCACATCTTGTATTGTGAATAATTTGTGGATACCACATGAGCAAAATCGGTTTGACCCGGCCCCCCGTTTGCACTCAGTCTTCACTTCGCTGCGCTTGTTGCCCGCCTCCCCCAATTCATCCACTTCTCCAGTTCGCCAATCACCATGTCCGCCACATCATCTCCCGCCACCACCACCGTCTCCCTCGGAAATAAGACCTTCGTCCTGGACCGCGAAAAAGCCGAACTCGCCTATGCCGGCAAACGCGTGATCAACGGCAAGGAAACCATGTTCTTCAACATCCTCCCGCTGAAATACCAGTGGGCGTATGACCTCTACAAGACCATGAAGAACAACCACTGGGAACCCGAGGACATCGCCATGCAGAAGGATGTCGAACAGTGGCGCTCCGATGAAATCAGCGACGTCGAGCGCTGGATCATCAAAATGGGCATCGGCTACTTCTCCGCCGCGGAAGGCATCGTCGGCGACAACGTGCTCCACGTTGTCCGTGAAGTGGTCACCGCTCCCGAGCTGAAACTCGTGCTCGGCCGCCACGCCCACGAGGAAAACATCCACGCTGACAGCCTCGTTTACATGATTTCCTCGCTCGGCATCAATCCCCACGAGTGCGAAGCGATGTTCGAGGACATCCCGTCCATCACCGCGAAAAACAACTTCGTCGTCTCCAACAGCAAGGCCCTCCGCCGCGATATCGATCTCACCATCACCGAAAACAAACAAGCTCTCGCCAAAAACATCTTCATGTTCGGCCAGGTCATGGAAGGCACCCAGTTCTACGGCCTCTTCGGCATGATCCTCAGCCTCTACCGCCAGAACAAATTCCCCGGCATCGGCCAGATGTTCCGCTACACCCTGCGCGACGAGTCCAACCACATCGAAGTCTTCCGCAACCTGCTCATGGACCTCATCGATGAAAACCCGGACGTCTGGACCGAGGATTTCCGCGACGACCTCCGCGCCACCATGAAGGAAGGCATCGAACTCGAAAAAGCCTTCATCCGCGACTGCCTCCCCGTCTCCGCCATCGGCCTCAACTCCGCCGATTTCGAAACCTACATCGACTACATCGCCGACCGCCGCCTCGTCTCCTGCGGCCTCGCCCCGCTCAACGAATCCGTCAGCAACCCCTTCCCCTGGCTCGCCGAAATGATGGACATCAAAAAGGAAACCAACTTCTTCGAAGGCCGCGTCACCGAATACCAAAAAGCCTCCGCCCTCGCCTCCGTCGACGACGACGAACTCTAAAAAAGTAGCTGGGGCATCCTGCCCCAGGCCGTCCAAGGAGCGTCTCGCTCCAAGGATTCTCCACCCGCTCTCCATTCCACTTTTCCAAAACTCCCGCCACCACACCCCATGTACCGCTCCGTAAATCCCGATGAAGACTTCCTCCTCAAGCAAGTCATCTCCGACCGTTTCTCCCTCTCCATCGCAGATCGCGGTTACGCCTGGCGCGATGTTCTCCCCAAGGAAAAACGCAGCGCCAATCCGGACATCATCGTCACCCGCGGCACCACCGATACCCACTTCTCCCTCGAAGACGTCGCAGATGCGATCGGCAACTCTCTAACCGACCTACTCATTTCCCGCAGCCACGAGGAAATCAGCATCTTCTCCGAGGACAACCGCAAGTTCGTCTCCGACGTCGCCCACTCGGTCGCCGCCTCACTCATGAAAACCCTCGAAGTCGGCGGGCGTCTTCGTCTTTCCGAGTCGGATCTCTATCTGCTGATCGAAAAAGCTCTGTTAGAAAATGAAGCCTACGATGTCGCGAAATCCCTCGCCTTCCGCCGGTCGATGGAAAAAACCGGCACCGTGGATGTCCACACCGGCCTGCACTCGCTGCCCGTCCGCCTGATCCGCCGCAATGGCAACGTCGTCCCATGGTCCGAGACCAAGATCGAGATCGCCGTTAGAAAAGCCTTCCTCACCATCAAGGAAAACCCCGAGCCCGCCGTCGAAATCGCCAAGGGCGTCACCGACCGCATCCGCCGCGGCGATTCCTCGTTCGTCCACATCGAGGATGTTCAGGACATGGTCCAGGAAGAACTCATGCGCCAAGGTTACTACAAGGCCGCAGAACACTACATCCTCTATCGTGCCCAACGCTCGCGCCTCCGCATCGAGGAGGAAGCCCGCGCCGAAGATCCTAACCAGGATTTGATGGTCACCGTCGTTTCCGACGATGGCATCTCCTCGTTCTGGGACGGCACCGATCTCCGCAAACGCATCGCCTACGCCTCGATCGGCCTCGATCTCAACATCTCCGACGCCGATATCGAACGCGAACTCCGTCGCTCGGTCGGCAACGAAATTTCCGCCAAGGACCTCAAAAACACCGTCATCCTCAACGCCAAGGCGCTCATCGAAAAAGACGCCGACTTCGCGAAGTTCGCCGCCCGCATCCTGCTCTCCTACATCTACGAGGAAGTCCTCAACTGGTCGATCCTCCGCGA
>JAIFNK010000056.1 GCA_020047775.1 Akkermansia sp.
CCAGCACCGGGTATTGTTCTGGGGAATCCTCGGCGCGCTCGTCATGCGCGGTGCCATGATCGGAATGGGATCGATCCTGGTGCAGAATTTCCATTGGCTGCTCTACGTCTTCGGCGTGTTCCTGATGCTCACGGGAGTCAAGATGCTGGTCATCGAAGAGAAGGAGGAGCACCCCGAAAACAGCATCGTCGTGCGCTGGATCCGGAAATTCTTCCCCGTCACCCGCGAGTATCACGGCCAGCACTTCATGGTCCGGGCTGGCAGCGAATGGTCGCACGAAGCAGCGGAACCGGGCATGGAGTCGAAGCCGGACCCGGTGGTGGACTCAGCCATTCCCGGCAAGCTGCTGATCACCCCGCTCGCCGTCGCCTTGATTCTGGTAGAGGTAACCGACCTGATTTTCGCCGTGGATTCCATTCCCGCAGTCTTTGCGATCACCTCGGACCCGTTCCTGGTTTTCACGAGCAACGTGTTCGCCATCCTCGGACTGCGTTCCCTGTATTTCGCGCTGGCCGGACTGATCACCAAGTTCCGCTACCTCAAGCCCGCACTCTCGATGGTGCTGATCCTCGTCGGCGTCAAAATGCTCGCTGCCAAGTGGCTGAAGGAATGGCTGGGAGACTCATTTAATCTCACCGTGCTCGCCGTCATCCTTGCGGTTCTGGCCACCGGAGTGATTACCTCGCTGCTGGCGGCACCAAAGTCAGGTGACCCATCCCCACCGGCTGCCTGACCCATCTTGATCGAAACGCACGTAGTGCCATAAGGTTTTTTCAAGAACTTCACTCAAAACTCTCCTGCTCGTCCTCTTGGTATTTTCTTCCGGGGGGAAGAGTTGGTTTTGAACCGAAAACAAGGCGAATTCCCCCACGCCTCGCGAAACCCCGAATTACTTCGCTGGCTCCGAGGCGGGAATTTCCACCCCGGGGTCGTCGTTGAAATACCAGTGGCAGGCGATGACATCGGTCAGCTCAAAACGGCTATCCGCATCGTCCACGATGCGTCGGACCTTCACGCGAACCTGGATAATTCCCTCGGGAGCGCCGATCGGCACGTCGAGGTTGTAGGCGCGCTTGCCGGTTTTTTCGAGTTTGAAGGCAGCCTCTAGCAAACGACCGTTCCGCGTGTCCCGCTTGACGAGAAACTCGGGGGACTGGAACCCGGTCTCGCTGGCGAACCCGAATCGCGGAGCATAAAACACGATGCTGAGGGTATCCGCATCTTTCCGTTGCTCGGCGAGGCGCTGGCGGGCAAGCAGGCGGAATTCCTCTTCCTCCTCGCCGCTGCCGGCGAGGAACAGTGGCCATGGGTAAGTGCTGAAACGAACGAAATGGTCCCAGTCGAGACGCCATTCATCGTCCTGCTGGACGAAAACCGCATCGACCTGACGCCCTTCGGCGGTGCTCCACAGCGTCTCGACGGCGCGACCGGAGGGAAGATCGAGGACCACGCTCTTGAGGTGGGTTAACGATTCGAGCGCAAGGTTTTCGCTGGGATTGAAGCCGTAGAACCTGGCCATCCGGGATGCGGTGGTGATGGGATTGAGGACAAATTGGTTCCGCTGTTCGGGCGTTCCCGCAGAGAGAAATCCGGCAAATCCCTGGTGAGCAGGCGGACTCACCCGGTTCAGGAACGCGACCTCCTCCTGACCAAGTCCCGGGTTGGCGGATTCTTTGCTGTCGGGGGTGTTTTCGACAGCCTGAAGCTTCAACAGAAAATCCGCTCCCAGAACGATGCCCAAGACCAGGATCACGCAGGCGGAGATCAGCTTGATAAAAAAGTAATGGGATTTCCGCTTTTTCCGGGAACCCTTCTCGGACTCCATCCGGCGTTCCGGGTCTCTCACTGGAGCGGGCGAGGTGGCTGGCTCCGCCCGGACCGACCTGACACCGTACGACGGGTCGAGGCCGCATTCAGAACATTCACGGCCGTCCAAGTCACCGACCGGAGACCGGAAAAGTGACCCGCAGCGGCCGCAATGGAACCATGAGGTGGATTTGTCGCTCACGTTTGAAAGTTTAGGGAGTTGCCCAGTCGATGTGAAGCATCTCTCCAATCAACCATTGATTGGGCAGGGATTCCGCAGGGCCGGGAGCAAGTCGGAGAGTGATTTTCCAAGTCGCTTGGGTTTCACCGAGAATCACCCCTTGATTGAAAAGCGGGGCGATCGCCGCCTCGGTGGCCTCGCCGCGGCGAACATAGCACCAAATGGAGGTTTTCCGGTCGGGGGAAGTCAGTCGGTAGTTTCGATACTCGGCTTCCGGCCAGATCGAGCTGTAATAATCGGCGGGGGAGATTTCGCCACGGATTTCGGCGGTGTCGCCTTTTCCCTCGACGAGATTCTCAAAGGTCGCCGTTCCGAAGGCGACTGAAGCCTTCCAATCAAGCACCAACCGGTTTGACTGCCGGGTGAAATAAGCTGAAAATTTCGTCTTGTCCGGTAAATAACCTTCCATCACCGCGTAAGCCTGCCCGGAAAACTCCTGGATATCCCAGGAAGAATCCTCATCAAGATCCCAGGAAGAGGGCAGCTTGAGGGGATCCCAAAGGCTGCGGAGCGTCTCCTCGAGCGCCTTGCCATCCTTGATCAGCGGAACGATTTCCTCGACAACGGACGCTTGTGCATACGCGCGGAAAATCTGCCTCGCTTCAGGTTGCTGGGTCAGCAGGAGGTTCAGGGCCTCCATTCCCTCGATCTTTTCGCCCTCCTCCGCCCTGAGCGCCCACTCAACCGGATTTTTCCCGGGAACATTAGGCGCATTGATCGCCGGAAGCACCATCAATGAGAAAGTGACCAGCAAACCCATCGCCACCCCCATTCCGACGATCCAGAGCATCGGGTGACGGCGGACCATTCCCCATTCCCGACTCTCGCCATTTTGGTTTTTCCCGGATTCCCCCGGGGCAGCCTTCTCATGAAAGGTATAATGCCGCTCGACCTTGGGTGGTGGCGGGACACCCTCCCCCAACCGGACGACGGAACGGCCAATCTCATTAACTTCAATCCGACCAGCGATGTCCGACGACTCGCGGCGTGCGGACTTGGACTCGATTCGCAGGCCCACCGATTGGGATACCCTGCGAGGCGATGGGTCAGCCGCCGTCCGTCGAATCGGCAGGACAAAGCGCTTCGGAACGGATTCTGGCCGCGCCTCTCCCGGATCAACCCATCCGTCATCCGGAGAAGTCTCCGGGACGTGGTTGTTAGGATTGGGCAAGCGGCTGTTCATCGTCAATTGGCGCGCAAGGGGCGAATCAAGATGGAAGAGATATCCGTTTCAGGCAAGCGGCTTGAAATGCTTATTCTCCAGAAAGTTTGCGATCCAACGCGGCGTCCAGCGCCTGCTCGACGAGGCGGGCGGCGAGTGCCTCGGTGGCGGAGTCCAACCGCTGCACCGCGGATTTCAGGGGATTGGCCGCACCACCCGCCAGCGCCACCCGCACCGCTGCGGCAGCGGACTCGATATCCCCGCGCTCGTCGTCCAAGGCAAGCCCTTGAGCGAGAACGGCCTCCACCGCGGGCAAAAGTTCCTCTGCTTTCATTTTCGCTTCCGTGAACACCCGCTCCGCCATGTCGGTGAAGGCGTGCTCCACCGACTCGCTGACCATCGCCTCGACCGCTGCGTCATCGACATCGACCGCCGCGCTCTCGATCCGGATCACCGTGTCAACGCCCGTGGAAACGTCACGGGCGAGCGCTTCCAAGATGCCGTTCTCGTCGATCTTGAACTGCACGCCGACCCGCGCCTGGCCTTTTGGTGACGGGGAAAACCGCACGTCGAAGCTGCCGAGCTCCCAGTTGTCCTTGGCCATTTCCCGCTCGCCTTGGAGCACACGCACGCGCATCGCGGCCTGGCCGTCGGCAGCATTGGTGAACATCTCGCCCGCCTTGCACGGGATGGTCGTGTTGCGGGGGATCAGCACGTTCATCAGCCCGCCGAAAGTCTCGATGCCCAGACTCAGCGGCGTCACGTCCAACAAAATCATTTGCCGCAAGGCTCCGCTCAGCACGCCGCCCTGGATCGTCGCGCCCAGGGCGATCGCCTCGTCCGGGTGCTGCGAAATGTCCGGCTCGCGGCCGAAAAGCTCCCCCACCGCCCGGCGCACGGCGGGCATCCGGGTGCTGCCGCCGACGACCACCACCGCGCTGAGATCCTCCGGCTGGAGCGCGGCGTCCGCGAGCGCCTGGCGGCAAAGACGCAGCGTCCGGGCGATCCATGGCGAGGCGAGTTTTTCCAAATCCGCCCGCGTGACCGGCTCCTCCAGGCTACGGCTGCCATCGTAAAACGGCACCCGGAACACCGCCACCTCTTCATCGGATAGAGCCAGCTTCACCCGCTCCGCCTCGGCCATCAGCCGGACGCGGGCGGCAAGGTCGATTTCGCCGATGGCCGCCCTTTCCAAAACGCAGTCGAGGATCAGCGCGTCCAAATCGTCGCCGCCGAGACGGGTGTCGCCATGGGTCGCAAGCACTTGGAACACGCCGTCCTGCATTTCCAGAATCGATAGATCGAAGGTGCCGCCGCCCAGGTCGTAAACCGCCACGCGGGCCTTCTCGCCGAGCTTGTCCAAGCCATAAGCCAGCGCCGCGGCGGTCGGCTCGTTGAGGATGCGGACCACTTCGAGTCCGGCAAGTTCGCCCGCACGCTTGGTGGCCGCGCGTTGGGCGTCGTGGAAATACGCGGGCACGGTGATGACCGCCTTGGTGATTTCCGCACCCATCCGCCACTCGGCGATGCGCTTCATTTCCAGCAGGATTTCCGCGCTGATTTCTTCCGGCGATTTCCCGAGCACCCGTGGCGATCCATCCGCTCCGGCTGTCACTTGCACGGGGAAATTCTCCTCCACCTCGCTCGTCCGGCGGCCCATCAGGCGCTTGATGCTGGTGACTACCCGCTCCGGTTCGAGCGCCCGGCGGCGCAGGGCTTTCGCGCCGACTTCCACCGAGCCGTCCTTGCCGATCCACACTGCGCTGGGCGTGATCCGGCGGCCCTCTTCGTTGGCCAGTAGGATGGGAAACCCCGAATCCACCACACCCACCGCGGAGTTCGTCGTGCCCAAATCAATTCCCAGAATCATTTCGCTCATCGCCGCGAGTTTCACGGCGCGGGCGGAGTCCGTCAACGTCGGTTCACGGGTTGCACCCGGGGCAACTTACCCTAGACTCGCCGCCAGCGATGCACATCCATTGGAAAATCGAGCGCCTCGATGAAAATCTCGACCAGAATCCGGCAGAGTGTGAATGCCTGATCCAAATCGAAGGAACCATCGAACACGACGGGCAACCCGCCGGTTTGGTGGATGCGTTTTACCTCTACGCCGACGATCCGGAATCATCGTCCGCATTCGTTGAATTGTGGGACCTCGACGCCACGACTAGCGGGGTGTTCGAGGAAATCTTCGATTCGGAACGCCTGAATTTCCGCGAGCCGATCCCGGATTTCCTGGGAGCCTACTGGGGCATAATCTGCGTCAACTTCATCGCACTGCGCCCGCCATTCCGCCGCCGCGGACTGGCCCGTGAGGTGATGACCGAAATAGTAAGGAATTTCGCCGATGACCGGATCGGCATGGTGCTGCTCAATGCCCAACCGCTCCAACACCTGCCGCACGGCTACGATGACTTCGGCGAGGAAGTCCACGACCTGCCATGGAACTCACCGGAAGAGGACCTCGCCCGGCTGATGAGCCACTTCCGCTCCTGGGGCATGCAAGACCTGCCCGACACCCGCTACCTGCTGACCGCGCCCGAATGCCTGAGCAAGGAAATGGCCACGAATTGGTTTCCCGGATTGCTGTGGGTCGGCTGAAGTCACTAACAACCTCAGCGACCTCAATCCAACAACGCCCTCACCATGGCGGGGTTGAGCCTGTTCGAGATGTCCGCATCGGCGAGGATGCCGGCGGCGAGTTTGCCTTTTTCCTGTTGCAGCTTGTGGATGCGCTCCTCGACGGTGTCCTGGCAGAGCAGCTTGTGGACGAAGACCGGGTTGTTCTGGCCGATCCGATAGGCGCGGTCCGTCGCCTGCGCCTCGGCGGCGGGGTTCCACCACGGGTCGTAGTGGATCACCGTGTCGGCGGCGGTTAGATTGAGCCCTGTGCCGCCGGCCTTGAGTGAGATGAGGAAGACGGGGGCTTTGCCGTTCTGGAAATCCTCCACCAGCTTGCCACGGTCTTTCGAAGCCCCGGTGAGGATCAGATACGGGATTTTTTCCTTCACCAGATGCGCCTCGATCAGCGCGAGCATGGAGGTGAACTGCGAGAACAACAGAATCCGCCGGCCTTCCTCGATGAGCACGGCGAGCAACTCCGTGAGAAAATCGAGTTTCGCGGATTCCACCACGTCATTCGAATAATCTTCCGGCAGCAGCTTCGGGTGGCAGCAAATCTGGCGGAGCTTGAGCAGCGCGTCGAGAAACACGATCTGCGACTGTTCGATGCCCCGCGCGGCGATGGCTTCGCGGACGCGTTTGTTCATCGTGGCGCGCACGGTTTCGTAGAGATCCTTCTGCCCGGTGTTCAGCTCGATGAGATGAACCAGTTCGGTTTTCGGCGGGAGTTCCTTGGCGACCTGGTCCTTGGTCCGGCGCAGGATCAACGGGGCGACGCGAGCTTTCAAAACGGCGTTTCGTTCCATGTCGCCGTCCTTTTCGATGGGCGTGCGGAAACGTTTGTTGAACGCGTCCTCAGTCCCGAGAAAACCGGGGACGAGGAAATTCATCAGACTCCACAACTCGCCGAGATGGTTCTCGATCGGCGTGCCTGATAGACAAAGCCGGTTCCTTGCATCCAGCTTGCAAGCCGCCTGCGCCATCTTCGACCGCGGGTTCTTGATGTACTGCGCCTCGTCGAGCACGACCATGTGGAACGGCACCGTCGCGAGTTTGTCGATGTCGCGCTGGAGCAACGCGAAGGAAGTTAGAACAATGTCCGCATGGGGAATCGAGCGGAAATACTTCTTCCGGTCCGGCCCGTTGAGCACGAGCACGCGGAGGTCCGGCGTGAACTTGAGAGCTTCCGCCCGCCAGTTCGGAACCACCGATGTCGGCGCGACGACCAGCGTCGGCAAGCCCCGGGAATGACCGGATTGTTTCTCGGTGAGAATATGGGCCAGCGTTTGCAGGGTTTTTCCCAATCCCATGTCATCCGCCAGAATCCCGTGCAAACCATGCCGCGCGAGGAACTGCATCCAGTGGAATCCCGCGAGCTGATAGTCGCGCAAGGTCGCCTGCAAGCCCGTCGCAGTCGGCACCGGATCGATGCCGGAAAAATCCTTCAGCTTCGACGCCAGCTCCGCGAGATGCGGCGGCGTGTCGATCCCCAAGCCGTCCAGTCCGGCCAGCGACGCGGCATCCAGCGCGTGCAACCGCGCCTTGTCGGGGAATTTCGGGTCGATCAACGCGGAAAGATGATTGAGGATTTTCCGCACCCGGCCGATCGGCAGCTTCAACGCATCCCCGTCCGGCAGCGGCGCGTAAATGTGGCCGTTATCCGGGCGGTCGAGCGTTTCCTCCAGAAAATCATTCTCCAACAGCCCGGCCAGAATCGGCAGCAAATCATAACGCTGCCCGCCGACATCGAAGCCGACGGATAGACTGAACCAGCCGCCGTCGCCCGCATCCAGCGAGCTCTCCCACTTCGCCGGATCCGCCTCGTGGACGCGGTGACCGACATTGTCCGACACCGCGACGAGCCAGCCAAGTGATTCTAACTTACTGACCATCTCTCCGCGGAACTGGTGCCAGAACGCGTCCGTCGGCACCCGCCCCGGATCGGGGAACCAGCGGTCCGGCCCCTTGTTTCTATCCGTCTCGCGGGATTTCAGATTGAGGAGAAACCGCCATGCCGAGTTTGATTGCAGCGAGGAAAGCCCGGTGTCGCGGAGTTGCTGGGTGGCCGCGTTTTCCGCCGCCGCATCGTGCTGGAGAATCGCCGCCTGGCCTTCGTGCGTGATCGAACTCACCCACTCCGGCGAGCTGGACCGCAGCGAACTCCGGTGCGGCCCGTAAACCACCGACGCCTCGGCGGAAATCCAGAACTCCACGTTAGGCTGACCCAGCGATTGCAATAACAGCCGCGTCACCTTGTCCACCGGCTCGCGGTTCACCCGCAGCTCGAAACGCGGGTCCATCCGCAGCCGCGGCATGTCCGGCGGCGGATCCTTCATCAGCTCGCGCGCGCTCGGCAGCGCCGCTGCGACCGCTCCGGCGACTCCCCTGCCCTGAAATCTCGACGGATCCCGCTCCTTCGCCGCCTTGGTTAGAAGCGCCGCCGCGTGATGGCAGAAATTTCCAATGTCGCACGAGCAAAACGTCTCGAACTCCCATCCGCCACCGGCCTGCCAGAGATTCACCTCCGTCTCATCCTTGCCGACCATTCCGAGCAAACTCACCGAACCCGGCGCGGTTTCCTCGATCCGCAGATCCTTCACCTTGCTGGCAAGCGAATTCGCCGCGGCGAGAATCTCGTCGTCGAAGCGGTCCTTCCAGCGGGAATCCCCGAGAAACGATGAAATGTCAGTTGAAGGCGGCAAGGCGTGCAGATTCAAGCATGCCCGCGCGGCGTCAAGCCCGGCGCGAAAACCGGGCAGGATCAATCCACGAGCCGGACGAGTTTCCCGTCGAATGTCACCTTCAGGCCGATCTCCTTCTTCTTGGTGCCTTCCACGGGAATCGGCTTGTCCCATTTTACGAACCAATAGTGCGCCGCACCAAAGAGCACGGATTGCTCCATGGTGATGCTGACGATGTAGGTGGAATTCACCAGACCGCGCTCTTTCAGGTGATCATCCGCCATTTTGGCGACTTTCTGGGCGGTCACGGCTGGCGGGGCAGCTTCCGTGGTGCCGGCCGCGACGGACCAGAAGGCGAGGATGAGGATGCAGATGAATTGATTCATGGTGGCGTGGAGTTGGATGACTCGTTCTTCGTGGAGAGGACGAATTTCGGATAGCGTAGATTCCGCGACTGCTTTGCCAAGAATGATTTCCCCCGGAAGGCGGGCGAGACCATGGAAGGAGAAAGTGAAGCCAAAAGGTAGCGCTGCCTTGATAAGGCAGCAGCCAATGCGAGGTGAAAGTGAAGCCCAAGTGGAGCGGAACGGCATTCACTTGGACACCTCTTTCCCACCTCATGGGCATGCGCTTTTGTCAAAAGCGCGCTACCTGGCACCTCTGTCCCACCTCATTGGCGTGCCAACTGAAGGTCCGCGGTCCGTGAAGAGGTTCAGCCCAGCCAGACCTTCTTCAGCGCTTCGGCACGGGCGAGGTTGGACTCGGTCGTCGTGCCGATGAAATTGGCGTGTCCCATTTTCCGGCGACCACGGGCGTGGCGTTTGCCGTAAAGGTGGAGGTGCGCCTCACCGTCCTCGAACAGCGGAAGCCAGTCCGGCGGGGTGGTTTCGTCCTGCCACATGTCGCCTAGCAGATTGAGCATCACCACCGGCGTGAGCAGGCGGGTGGAGCCTAACGGCAAGCCGATGACGGCGCGGAGTTGTTGCGCGAACTGCGAGGTGACACAGGCGTCGAGCGTGTGGTGGCCGGAATTGTGCGGACGCGGCGCGATCTCGTTGACGAGCAGCGAGCCGTCGGTTTTCAGGAAAAACTCGACGCCGAGAATCCCGCGATAATCCAGCGCTTCCGCCACCCGGCGGGCAATCGCCGCCGCCTCCAAGGCCACCGCCGGCGAGACGCGGGCCGGGATGATGGAGACGTCCAGGATGTGGTGGCGATGGCGGTTTTCCGCCGGATCGTAAGTGACAGTAACGCCATCCGCACCGCGCGCGGCCATCACGGAAAGCTCTTTTTCAAAAGGCACCCACGCTTCCAAAACGGCGCGCGGCGCTTCGAAGGCAGCCCAGATCTTTTCCGGATCCTCGTTGCCCTCCAGTTTGACCTGGCCCTTGCCGTCGTAGCCGAAATCCGCGGTTTTCAGGACGCCCGGGCCATTGAGTTCCTTCATCGCGGCGGCCAGATCCGCGGCGCTGGAAATGACGGCGAACCAGGTGTGCGGGATGTGGTTCTCGCGCAGGAAATTTTTCTCCCGCTCGCGGTTCTGACAGATGCAGATGGCGTATGGCGAGGGATACAGCCCCGTGGATTTGGCGACCGTCTCCAGCGTCTCGCAGGGGATATTTTCAAATTCCACGGTCGCCACGGTCACGCGGCTGCAGAAGTCCTTGAGCGCCAGTGCGTCGTCGAACGGCTTGTCGATGACCTCGTCGGCGCACTCGACGGCGGGCGCTTCGAGACCACCGGTCCAGATCACCGTGCGCACGCCCATCCGGCGGGCCGCGAGGGCAATCATCCGGCCAAGCTGGCCACCACCGATGACGCCGACGACACAATGCGGCGCGTGAATAGGAAGAGAAGAAGGCATGAAATCAGTCAATGGGATCGAGAGGAGGCAGCGCGGCCGACTTCACGGCGGCGGTCTGGTTTTTGCGGAAATCGGCGAGTTTCTCGGCGAGCCCGGCGTCGTAATTCGCGAGCATGGCCACGGCAAAAAGCGCGGCGTTCGTCGCCCCCGCCTTGCCGATGGCGAACGTGGCGGTCGGAATGCCGGCAGGCATTTGCACGATGGAAAGAAGCGAGTCCACGCCTTGCAGCGCCTTGGATTCCACTGGCACGCCGAGCACCGGGATGTCGGTGATGGCAGCGGTCATTCCGGGCAAATGCGCCGCACCACCGGCTCCGGCGATGATGCATTTCAATCCCCTGCCCCGGGCCTCGGTCGCATAGGAAACCAGCTTGTCCGGCGTCCGGTGGGCGCTCACGACCTCCGCCTCCCACGCCACACCGAAGTCGCGCAAAGTGCGGGCCGCGTGCTCCATCGTCGGCCAATCCGACGTGCTACCCATGATGATTCCGACGACTGGCGCTGCGTTCATGCTCGCAGCGTGGCGGACTCGCGGCGGGCCGTCAATACGCGCTTGTTTAGCGAACCCGCCGGATAAATCAGCATCGCCATGGCGGAAATTCTCGCCGAAACTCCCGCCGTGCATCCCACGGAAGCCATCGTGATCCGCCTGACCCGCCTCACCGACACCAGCCTCATCGTCCACTGGTTCACCGAAACGCACGGTTTGGTCAAAACCGTGGCCAAGGGTGCCCGGCGGCCGAAAAGCCCGTTCGCCGGCCAACTCGACCTTTTTTTCGGCGGCGAAATCACCTTCAGCCAGGCACGGCGGGGCGATTTGCACACGCTGCGCGAGGTCGCCATCCGCGATTGGCGTGAGGGACTCAGGCTCCACTACGATTCCACCCTGCTCGCAGCCTACTGCTGCCAGTTGATGGAATCCGCCGTCGAGCCCGAGCATTCCGAGCCTGGATTTTACGACCTGTTGAAGCGCGCTCTCGACCACTTCAGCTCGGCACCGCCCAGCCTGAGGGCACTCCGACACTTCGAAACCGAGCTCGCCCGGCTTCTCGGAGTCTTTCATCATCAATACCAAGCGGAAATTTCCCTGCGCGACGCCCTCGGCTTGTTGCCGCCTTCACGGGGCGCACTCCTTGGAAGACTTTCCTCCGCCGGTGATTTCCGCTCGTCAGAGCCGAAAATCCACGAATAATGATTCCACTCTCAAGAAAACTCAAAGCCTCATGGACTCTCCCACCGCTACCCTCATCGGCATTCTCCAAGACCGCGTGGAATCCCTGCGGGCTTCCGGCAATCTCAACGAAGCCCTGCACGCCGCCACCGCAGCGGTGGAAAAGGCCCAACAATCGCTCGGTCCGAATTTGGATAGCATCGACGCTTTTGCCACCACCCTTGAGATCCGCGGCGACGTTTACCGCGAGCTCGGGATGTGGGAACTCGCCCGTGACGACTACCGCCAGGCCATCGACCAGTTGCAGAATCGCCCCGACCGCTACGGCCAGGTCGGCCGGATTCACGCCGGGCTCGGGGCGGCCTACGATGGACTCGGCCTCGAGGAACGTGCGATCAGCCACTGGCAGAAAGCCATTGAGTTTTTCGAGCAAAACGAGCCACCGCTCCTGCTCGACATCGCCGCCATGGCGAACAACCTCGGTTTCATCGCCAAGGCCAACGGCGACCTCGACTCCGCCGAATCCCATTTCCTCCGCGCCCTCGAAATCGTCCACTCCCAACTCGGCCAGGAACACGAGCAAACCGCGACCGTCTCCAGCAACCTCGGCGCGCTTTACCAAGCAGCCGGTTACTACGAGCAATCCCGCGAGATGCACATGATCGCGCTGGAAACCCGCCGCAGCATCCTCGGCGAAGAGCACCCGGACACCGCCCAATCCCATAACAATCTCGCGCTCGCCCTGCTCAA
>JAIFNK010000193.1:0-12056 GCA_020047775.1 Akkermansia sp.
CGGGCTGGCAGATTGGCAACGAGCCGCACATCAGCTGCGAAGAGGACTACAGCCCGTCGGCGCAGGAAGCCTTTGTCCGCTGGCTGCGCGGTAAATATACAACCATCGACGCGCTCAACGAGTCGTGGGGCGCTGCGTTCTGGAGTTACACACTCACGGACTTCGACCAGCTCCTGAAGCCGCTGCCGGGCATGCCGAGCGTGAACCCGCACGCGAAGCTGGATTTCCAAACTTATACGTCCGGAGAAATTGCCCGCGACCTGATCGACCAGGCGCGCGTGCTGCGCCCACAGGTGAATGACAAGCAGTGGATCACCACCAACTACGCCTATTACAAGGGGCTGCCTAACGTGAATCCCTTCCTGACCCGGCGCGATCTGGATTTCGCCTCGCACACGATGTACCTGACTCACAACCGGATGAATTCCTCGGGCGACTCGCTGGCCCACCGGCTGGGCAGTGGCATGGAGCTGAGCTTCTCCGCGGAAGTCGCGAAATCCATGAACGGCTACACCGGGATCATGGAACTCCAGCCCAGCCAGATCAACTGGGGACGCTTCAACCCGATGCCGCTTCCCGGAGCGGTGCGCATGTGGATCTGGCACTGCTTCGGCATGGGCGAGCGCTTCGTCTGCACCTACCGCTACCGCCAGCCGCTGTCCGGCATGGAGCAGTTCCACCATGGCATCGTCCAGACCGACGGCGTCAGCCTGAGCCACGGCGGCAAGGATTTCGTCGCCGCGATCGACGAGGTTGGCAAGATTTCCGCAAGGCTCGAACCCGCTGCCGTGAATGGATTCGCGCGCTCGTCCCGCACGGGTTTCCTTTGGAGCAACCGCAACGTGTCGGACTTGGAGGGCTATCGGCACCATCAGGATTGGGACACCTGGCAGCACCTCTACACCTACTATCAGGGGCTCAAGCGGATGGGCGTGGACGTGGAGTTCAAGGACGAGGGCGATGAGTTCGATCCGCAACGGATCCCCTTCCTCGTCGTGCCTGCCTATCAGATGATGAGCCCCGAACTGGTGCGCAAGCTCGAGGACTACGCCGCGCGCGGCGGGCATTTGATCATCAGCACGCGTACGGCCCTCAAGGATCCGCAAGGGCATCTGTGGGAAATGAAAATCCAGCAGCCGATATGGAAACTCATCGGAGGGGAAATCGAGTTTTACGACCACCTTCCCAAGGAGCGCCCGGGCATGGTGCGCTACGACGGCAAGCCACATCCGTGGCACATCTGGGGCACGGTGGTAAAGCCGTCGCCGGGCACCGAGTCGTGGGGCGTGTATGAGGACCAGTTCTATCAGGGCAAATCCGCCGTGCTGCACCGCAAGGACGGCAAGGGCAGCGTCACCTACGTCGGCGCGTGGTCGGACCAATGGGACATGGAATACCAGATCCTGCGCCGGGTGTATGGCCAAGTGCTCGGCAAGCTGCCGTTCGATCTGCCGCCCTACGTTTTCGTGCACTACCGCGAGGGTCTGTGGGTGGCGGTGAACTATACCGACCAGGTGGTGCCGATCCCCACACCGGACTCCGCCGAAGTGATCCTCGGCGAGCGCAACCTCCCCCCGGCGGGAGTGCTGGTCTGGCGCGACAAGCGGTGAAACCGTGGGAATTTCCAAGTCTCAAACCTGACTCTCCAACTCCACACTCGACGCCCGCCGCCCATTTCGTTGAGTTTCCCCATGCCCGCCAAGAAAAAGGCCGTCGCCAAATCCAGCAATCCGAAGCTAGCTGCTTCTCGCGCCCTGGACTATGGCCACTTGGTCACCGCGATTCATTCCGCCAGCGAGCAGGCCGTCCACCGCGCGGCCGTCGCCGTGAACCAGTGGCTGGTGATCCGCAACTGGCTGGTGGGCGCGTATCTTGTGGAATACGAACAGAACGGTAGCGACAGGGCAAAATACGGGACAAAGCTGCTGGAGCGGCTGGCGAAAGATTTGACGGCGCTCAAAATCAGAGGCTTGGATGTCCGGACTCTGAGGGACTGCAGAAAATTGTTTGGCACCTACCCTCAAATTCGGGGTCCAGTGGACCCCGAATTTGAAACGATGGCTGTGACTCTGCCAATTCGGGGTCCAGTGGACCCCGAATTGGAACTAAAGAAGGTGCCTTCCGCTCCAACCCCGCTCTCCAGTGAATTAATGGCACGCTTTTCCTGGGCGCAGCTGAGGGAGCTGATGGTCATTGATGACCCATGGAAACGGGCGTTCTACGAGAATGAAAGTTTGAAAGGTCATTGGTCGAAGCGCCAGCTCCAGCGCCAGATTGAAACCCTCCTCTACGAACGCACCGGACTGTCCACTGACAAAAAAGCCGTCATCGAGCGGGCGAGAAAACAAGAACCACAGGAGAGCATCGCCGATCTGCTCCGCGATCCTTACATCCTGGAATTCGCCGGGTTGGCCGACCGCCCGACGTATTCCGAGAACGATCTGGAAACCGCGCTGCTCGATCACCTGCAGCGCTTCCTGCTGGAGCTCGGCAACGGCTTTTGTTTCGAGGCCCGCCAGTTCCGCATCACCACGGGAAACCGTCACCACCGCGTGGACCTGGTTTTCTATCACCGCTTGCTGCGCTGCCATGTCCTGATCGATCTGAAAATCCGGGCCTTCAAACACGAGGATGCCGGTCAAATGAATTTCTATGTCAACTGGTTCAAAGAAAACCAGATGACCGCAGGCGACAACCCTCCGGTGGGCATCATCCTTTGCAGCAGCAGGGATCACACCGATGTGGAGTTCGCCACCGCCGGCATGGACGCGAAGCTCTTCGTGTCCCGCTATCTGGTCGCGCTGCCCAGTGCGGAACAACTCAAAGCCCTGCTCGAAGCCGATCGGGCCCGCATCGAACAATCCCAACACTAAATCCACCATGCCCCGCATTGCCCGCATTGCCCGCATTCTGCTCTGGATCGCCGTTTCGCTTCTTGGCGCCACCGCTGTCGCCATCGCAGCCTTCCAGCGGAACGAACCTGTCAACGCACTTTGGTTAGTCATCGCCGGAGTCTGCACGTTTGCCGTCGCCTATCGGTTTTACTCCGCCTGGCTCGTCGCCACGGTGCTCACCATCGACGACCTCCGCGCACCCGCCGCAGTCACGTGCAGCGATGGCAAGGACTTCGTCCCCACGCCCAAGTGGGTTGTCTTTGGCCACCATTTCGCCGCCATCGCCGGGCCAGGGCCGCTGGTTGGCCCGGTTCTAGCAGCCCAGTTCGGCTATCTGCCCGGCACGCTCTGGCTGCTCGTCGGAGCCACCCTCGGCGGCGGCGTGCACGATGCCGTCATCCTCTTCGCCTCCATGCGCCGCAACGGGAAATCGCTCGGCCAAATGCTCAAGGAAGAGCTCAATCCGGTCATCGGGCTCATTGCCATGGTCAGCTTGTTGGCGATCATGACCATCCTGCTCGCGGTGCTCGGCCTGGTCGTCGTGAAGGCCCTGGCGGAAAGCCCGTGGGGGCTGTTCACCATCGCCGCCACCATCCCGCTGGCCTTCGTCATGGGCGTCATGATCAAGAGCGGGAAATTCAGCGTCACCGCGGCCTCCGTCTTCGGCGTTGTCGGCCTGTTCGCAGCGGTCTACGGCGGGAAATACCTGTCACCGGAGATGACCGCCGCGCTCACCCTCAGCTCCACCCAGCTTGCTTGGGCGATCATGATTTACGGGTTCGCCGCCAGCGTGCTGCCGGTGTGGATGCTGCTCGCCCCGCGCGATTACCTGAGCACTTTCATGAAACTCGGCACCGTCGCCGTGTTGGGGATTTTCATCGTCATCCTCGCGCCGCCGCTTCACATGCCCGCCATCACCCCGTTTGTCAGTGGTGGTGGATTCGTGGTGCCCGGGCCGGTGTTTCCCTTCGTCTGCATCACCATCGCCTGCGGGGCAGTCAGCGGGTTCCACTCGCTCATCGCCTCCGGCACCACGCCCAAGCTGCTCGCCCGCGAGAAGGACATCCGCCTGATCGGCTACGGCTCGATGGTCGTTGAAATGTTAGTCGCACTCATGGCCATCATCGCCGCCTGCGCTCTCCAGCCCGGCGAGTATTTCGCCATCAACTCGCCCATCGACCCGAACGACCCCGCCGCGGTCACCGCGCAGATCGCGAAGATCAATTCCTACGGCCCGGAATACGCCGTGACCGAAGAGCACATGCGCCAGCTCGCCAAGGACCTCGGCGAGCCTAACATGATCGGCAAGGTCGGCGGCGCGCCCACGTTTGCCGTCGGCATGGCCCAGATGTTCGCCAAGGTCATTCCGGGCAACACCGCGCTCTCGCTGTGGTATCACTTCGCCATCATGTTCGAGGCGTTGTTCATCCTCACCACCCTCGACGCCGGCACCCGTGTCGGCCGCTTCATCCTCCAGGATCTGTTGGGAAATATTTCCCCCAGGCTCGGCAACACCCAGTCGTGGCTGGGCAACATCCTCGCCACCGGCCTGCTCGTTTCCGCCTGGGGATTCTTCCTCTATCAGGGCGCGCTCGATCCCGCCGGCATCGCCAAATCCCTGTGGCCCATCTTCGGGATTTCCAACCAGCTGCTCGCCGTCATCGCCTTCTGCCTCGGCACCGTGGTCCTCATCAAAATGGGCAAGGCCCGCTACTGCTGGGTCACTGCCGTGCCGATGGTATTCCTCACCGTGGTCACCTTCACCGCCGGCTATCTGAAACTCTTCTCCGCCAACGCCGCCGGCTTCCTGCCCGCCATCCGCACGCTGGAAGCGCAGATCGCCGCCGGTCTATCCGGCAAGGCGCTGAAAGCCGCCGAGACCTCGCTGTTCAATGCCCGGATCGACGTGGTCATCACCGTGGTCTTCCTGTTCTTCGTGGCCATCATCGTGCTCGGCACCGCCCGCGAGTGCTGGTTGCTGCTGACCAAGCGCAAGGCCATCGTCCTCCACGAGAGCGAATACGTCCGGCACCCTGAAGACAGCGAGGTGTTGCCTACCAACATCCTGTGACCGCCGCCGAACTAACCGTATTCCGGGAATTGGTGCGGTCCTGACGCCGGTCCGGAGTTCAAACTTCAGTTTGCTCTTGAAGGAAGGGCAGGGACCGGTCTCCGCACCGGTCCTGCGAATGGGTGGCGAATGAGTCCGCCCATGAGGGGCTCGGCAATCTGCCCATGGACGGTCATTCACTACCCATTCGCGCGGACCGCCCGGAGGTCGATCCCTGCCTTCGGGGACTTTCCCGACAGTCTCTAAAGCGCGAACTGCGGACGGTCTCGTGGTGAGCCACCCGCCTCACTTCGCCTTCAGGCTGGCGAGGTATTCGATCAGGTCCCGGAGCTCGAACGCGGTGAGCTGGCTGAGCAAACCGGCGGGCATGCCGGACACCGGATCGCTGCGGGATTTGATCCGGGCGAGCGGGATGGTTAGAAGTTTCCCCGCGGGATCCTTGAGGACCAGCTCGGTGGCGGTTTCCTTCTGGATGGTTCCCGCGACTTGACCGCCGTCGGTCTTGGTCACGGCGATCAACGCGAATCCCTTGGCGATCCTGGCTGCGGGTGCAACCAGCGATTCCAACAGATAGGAACGGTCCACGCGGCTGCCGATCGCGCTCAGGTCGGGGCCGATGTTGCTGCCCCGGCCCTGGATCATGTGGCATTGCAGGCAGGAAAGCTCGGCGCGATCCGATAACAACCTGGCCCCGGTTTTCGCGTTTCCGCCGAAGCGGGAAACCAGCAGAGGCGCGACCGGATCGTCTTTCGGGAAACTCGTTTCGTAGTCCTTCACGAGGTTGACGAGCCGCGTGTCGGTCGATGCGCGGGCTGCTTCCAGAACATCCAGCTTCAGCTCCTCGGCGACACGTCCCGCCACGAGCGCCTTCATCCGATCGATTAGAATGGCGGCCGCTTCCGGCGATTGGATCCGGCCCAGTGCCGCGAGGGCGTTTTGTTGGTCGGCTTGGGATCCGTTCTTCAAGGAATCGGCGAGGGCCTTGACGGATTGACCGCCCTGATCGGTCGCGAGGATGGCCCGTCTGACCTCGGGGTTCTTGTCGCCGCCGAGACTGGCGGTGAAATCGGCGGGCAGCGGCACCTTCATCGCGGCCAAGGCTTGCAGCGCCGCGACCCTGGGTCCGGCCGACAGCGCGGAATTTCCCGCCATGCGCATGAGCGGCGGGCCCGCTTCCGCGAGTCCGAGCGCGGCGGCGGACTTGGCCAGCGCGGCCTGCACGACCGGGCTGGAGTTGGTTAGGAGTCCGCCAATCGATCCGGTTAGAGCGGCGGTTGCGGCACTGCCATCGCGGTCGGGCAGCGGGCGGAAATTTCCGATGATGCGGTCCCGGGCGGGAGGCTTCGCCCATTCGCCGAGCACCGTCGCGGCGTCGGTGAGCGACCGCTCGTCGGCCTTGCGCTCCTGGAGCAGCCGGACCAGGGCGCTCGCCGCGGGAGCGTTGCCGAGCCGGTAGTTGGCGTTTACCACGCGCTGCCAGAAGATGGGGGCGAGCGCGGCGGATAGATTTGAATGATCGACCGCCACCTGCGCTGCGAGAGCGGGCATCGCCGCGTCGATTGGCGCGTCGTTAATCGCCCGCGCGGCTTCCACCACCAGCAACGGATCGGGGTCTTTCAGGAAACTTGCGATCTCGGGCATCGAGCGCAGGCGCATCGCGAGCAGCACGCCGAGGCGGACGCTGCGGTTCGGGTCGGCGGCGGATTTGGAGATTTCCGCAGGGTTCTTGATGCCGCTCAAGGCCATCGCGCAGGCGTGGCGGAGGTAGGCGTCCTGGTCGGCATTGGCGGCGAGCAATTTCAGAATCGCAGGCACCGCCTTGAGACTTCCGATGCGGCCTAATCCGTTAGCCGCGAAAAACCGCACGCGCGGCGATGAGTCCGCAAGCGCCGCGATGAGGGAGGACTCCGCCCCGGCGAAGCGGACCTGGCCCAAGGTCTTCGCGGCCTGCGCGCGGATCTCGGAATCAGCCGATTTCAGCAGCGGCAGCAAGCGCCCGGCCTCGGATGAATCGTTGCGGCTCCACTGGCCGACGCACCAGATGGCGTGGATGGCGGCGAGTTGGGATTTTGTTTGTTGCAACACTTGGTTCACGGCGTCTGACGGCCCCCGGGCGGCGAGTTCGAACTGCGCCCGCTGGCGGATCCGCATGTCGCCGTGGGACAGGAGTGCTGTTAGCTCTTTGGTTTCGCGCGACGCCATGCCCTCGGCGAGCAACCGTTGGACCTCCTTGACGGCGGGCCTGGCGAGCGCCTGCGGATTGGCGGCCCGATAGACGCGCCCCTTTCCCTTGCGTGCATATCCATCCGGGAAATCGCAGAGATAGAGCTGGCCGTCCGGCGCGAAGGTGATGTCGGTGAAGGTGCCGTTTTCGATGAACGGCCGGGCGTTTTCCATGCGGAAGGTCGCGCCGTCCTGCTTCACGGACCAGGTGTAGATCGCGGAATTCGTGGCGGTGGCCCGGAAGTGGGTGAGGAAAAAGTGGTCGTCGTATTCGGCGGTCAGGCCGGTGACGCCCGGATTGTAGGCGAGGCCGGCCGGGCCGTCGCCGCAGTTGCCGACGTGCGGCAGATAGGCGGCCGGGCGGATGGCCGGATCGCGGATTTTTGCGGGCTGTTTTGCTTTGCCCTTGGCGCTTTTCGGCTGGCGCGTTCCGCCGTAGTAGTCGCTTTGGCGGTAGGCGTGATTGACGAAGATATCCTCGTTCAACCACGGGTCGCGGTCATTTCCCATCGGCGGCCACTGATAGCCGATGCGCCAGCCGCTGTCGCCGCCATCGACGACATGGATGACCCGCTCCTCGTCGCCCTTGTCCGCGTCGTTGTCGCCGGTGAATAGATTTCCGTATTTGTCGAATGCCAGATCGTGCGGATTTCTCATGCCGCGGTGGACCAGTTCGAACCCGCTGCCGTCCGGCCAACAACGATAGATGCCGCCCTCGTCCGGCATGTCAACCAGGCCGCCTTCCTTGGTTTTCACGTGCACGCCGCGGTCGCCGATCGAGGTGTAGAGCATCCCGTCCGGGCCCATGACCGGGCCGTGGAAATCATGGCCGGTGTAGTTGTAGTGCACGCCGAATCCATCTAGCAGGGCGGTGCGGCCGGTGCTGCGACCATCGGCGTCCGGCTTGTCGAGCCGCCAGAAGTTAGGGACGTTGGCGAAATAGACCTGGTCGCCCCAGGCGAGGATGCCGCCCGTCGCGCCATCGACGATGGAGTTGAAACCCTCGGCAAACAGGCTGCTGTGGTCCGCCTTGCCATCATGGTCGCGGTCTTCTAGCAGGCGGACGGCCTCGGTCTCGATGCCGAAGTTCTTCGCCTTGTCGCCGTGAACCTTGAAGTTCAGCGCGAGCCGGTCCTCGACGGTGCGGCAGGCGAGGTCCGCCTCCATGACTTCCTTGGGTTTGCCCCGCGAGTCCCACACGCTCGTTTTGTAACGGTGGGTTTCCCCGACGTAGAGTTTCCCCTGGTCGTCGAAACTCAGGCAGACGGGATTTCCGAGCATCGGCTCCTCGGCGAACAAAGCCACCTGGATCCCGGCGGCGGGTTTGATGAGCTGGAGCGCGGCTGCCCCGCCGTTGGTGAATGGTGCCGGCGTCGGATGGGGGTCCATTTCCTTCGCCGGCGCGCCAAAGGCGGCGTGGGCGACGAGCAGCGAGAGGACGGGCAGGGTTTGGAAGCGGTTCAAAGTCATCGATGGCAGGGCGGATTTTTACGGGTTTGGGAGCCGGATCTTTCCGGATTCCGGTTCAGGCCATGCAGGGGGGATGCTGGCGATGCTGCGGACGTGGCGGGTGTTTGCTGCGCAAGGTGAAACAGCGGGTCGAAGGGGGGCGTTCTTCGCGTTGAGGGGGGAGCGGATCCGTGAGGGCGAGGAGGCAGCGAGTTTGCCGGATGTCCCGGGCCGGCTGAAGAGGCCGTCGGGAAATGGCAGGGACCGGTCTCCGCACCGGTCCTGCGAATGGGTGGCGAATGAATCCTCCCATGAAAAGCTCGGTAGTCTTCTCATGGACGGTCATTCACTAATCATTCGCGCGGACCGCCCGGAGGTCGGTCCCTGCCTACGTGGACTTTCCCGACAACCTCTGAAGCCGGCGCTCCATTTCGGGCGGTCCTCATTTTGTTAGTGGATTCCCCGCGAAGGCGAACTCGGCGACGACCTGGCCGCCGATGAGGTGCTGCTGGATGATGCGCTCGAGCACTTCCGGGGTGCACGAGTGATACCAGACGCCTTCCGGATAGACGACGGCGACGGGGCCGTGGAGGCAGACGCGCAGGCAGTTCGCCTTGGTGCGGTAGATTTTCGAATCCCTGCCGCCGGCGAGATTGAGTTCCTTGAGGCGGCGCTTGAGGAACTCCCAGGATGCCAGGCCTGCTTCCTTGGCGCAGCATTTCGGCTCGGTCTGGTCGGCGCAGAGGAAGATGTGGCGCTCGATGTTTCCGATGCCGAGGGATTCAGCGCATTTTTGCAGGTCGTTCACTGGAGAGAGGGTCGTTTTTCCCCGGTGAAAATGCAACCCCGGGAGGTATCGGTCAAACGACGGCGGGCGGGGCGAAGCCTTCGCGATACTGGCGGCGGACGATGGTCTTGCTGGCTTCGGTTTGGTTAGTGAAACTGAGGGTGGACTTGTCCCATAACAGTTCACGGTTAGGAAAACGGCTGGCTTTGACGGCGAGCAGGGTGGCCTCGGTCATCCGGATGGCGTCCTTGAAGGGGCTGCGCAGTTCGGCTTTCCTGCCGAGGCAGTTGTCCACCCAGGCGTGCCAGTGGTTCATTTTGGGGAACTCGGGGAGGCCGGGCATATCGAGGCCTTTGGTGAGTTTGCCATCCCGCCAGACTTCGATGAAGCCACCGGCGGATAGAGTGAGCACGCCGTTTTCACAGACGACGACGGTCATGTTTTTGTCGGCGAAATTTCCGGGCGGCAGGCCGATGGCGGCTCGGGAGACGGGCTGGCCGGAATCGCGGTAGTGAATGGCGAAGGTCTTGCGGGCGAATTTATCGGAGCTGACCGCGTAGGTGATGGTGGAATTGCACGGGTGGGTGTGGAAGAGAGGGTTGGGCGCTTCCGGGCAGTTGGTTTGTACTGCGACGGGTGACTGCAGTTCGTCGAAACCATAGATGATGACGTCGAGCACGTGGCAGCCCCAATCGCCGAGGCCGTTGCTGCCGTAGTCCCACCACGAGCGCCAGACGACAGGGGCGATGCCGGCGTGGTAGGGGGTGGTTTCCGTGGCGCAGAGCCAGAGGTCCCAGTTGAGATTTGGCGGCGGCGGGCTGGGTGGTTCGATGACGCGGTCGAGGTTGAAATAGGCGCGGTCGTTGGGGGAGTTCACCCAGACGTGGGCTTCCACGGCCTTGCCGAGCACGCCGGAGCGCAGGATTTCCACGGCGGCGCGGCGGCCGGGGAGGGCCATGCGCTGGTTGCCGACCTGGGTGACAAGGTGCGGTCTCGCGGCGATCGCCTTTTCCATCATCACGATTTCCTCTAACTGGTGGACGAGCGGCTTCTGGCCGTAAACGTGCTTGTTGTTAGCCAGCGCGGTGAGCATGATGGGCGCGTGGCTGTGGTCCGGAGTGGCGACGATGACGGCGTCGAACTTGTCGCCGTATTTCGAAAACGCCTCGCGGTAGTCGGCGCAGGTGAAGGCACCGGGATGGTCGGACGCGGCTTTGGCCAGCGCGAGGGCGTCCACATCGCAGAGGCCGGCGATTTCCACGGACGGGTGCGCGGCGACCTGGTGGCGGTCTTCCGAGCCGATGGTCCCCACGACGCCGATCGAGAGCACGCGGAGTTTGGAGTTGGGCGAGGCGGCTGGGGCTTGGGCGAAGGAACGCGCGTGGGTGGCCAGCCCCAGTCCGGCGACACCGGTGGTCCAGAGGAATTTGCGGCGGTTGAGTGGGGTTTCCATGGGCTGTTAATTACGGTTTTGTGTCTCCCGTTGTTTCATTGCGGGGCCAGTCAGCGGTTCGGAAAACGATCCACCTTCGCGTGATCCCTGGACCCGTTCCTCCAACAACTGGACGAAGTGTTTGATATGGTGCGACGGCAAATGGCGCTGCCAGACCGCCCACATGTGGAAATCGAGGTCCGTCTGGGTCGCCGTGATGGGGATGATGACGACGCCCTGATTGGCCAGGTCCAGCGCATGGGGGAACAATGATATCCCCTGATCCGCGGCGATCAGGGTGACCATCGAGTCGAACCCTTCCACCGAGCGGACCTTGCTCGGCCGGATGCCCTCGTCGGTGTAGAACTGACAGATCGCCTCGCGGTGGCTGGATCGCCCGTCTCCGCCCAGGCACAACAGCGTTTCTCCACGGATTTCCCGAAGGGTGAGCGCTTTCCGGTCCGCCAGGGGATGTTGCCTGGACACGGCGACTCCATAGACCGAGTGCACCACGCACAGGCTGCGCAGGCTGGTGATGTTGAGCACCTCCTTGCCATACGCGAAACCAATGTCGATGCGGCCCTTGGCCAGCGCGTCGAGCTGCTCGGCGGGCAGCATTTCCACGAACGCCACCTCCACGCCCGGGTATTTCTGATGGAAAATCTTCAGCGTCGTCGGCAGGAAATCCGTTGCGATGATGCCCACGCTGCCGATCCGCAGTTTCCCCCGATGGCCGGATTGCGCCTGGTTCGCGCGCTCGATCGCCTGCTCGGCCAGAACCAGCAGTTTCTGCGAGTCTTCGAGAAAAAGCTCACCGGCCTTGGTCAGCGAAACGCTCACCGTGTCCCGGTCCAGCAGCTTGACGGCGATCTCATCCTCGAGATCCTTCACCTGCTTGCTCAGCGCCGGGCGGCTGATATTAAGGCGCTGTGCGGCCTTCCGGAAACTCAGTTCCTCGGCCACCGCCACGAAATATCGTAAATGTCTCAGCTCCATCCGCGGCGACTGGTAATCTAAAGTTACCAGCATGGAAACTTCAAAGTCATTCCGATTTGAAAAATCCGGATGATATCTAGTTTCTCCCGATCATTCGGTTGAGTCATTCCCGTCTTCCAATCATGCGTCCGATTTTTTTCCTGCCCCTGTCCGTCATCTGGCTGTTGTTCCCGAGTTGCGGGAAAAAAGCCCCGGCGGGCCCGC
>JAIFNK010000193.1:12175-23824 GCA_020047775.1 Akkermansia sp.
GCGGTCACGTTCCTCCCTGCCGCCACTGAAACGGTCACCATCACCCGCGATCTGCCGGGGCGCATCGACGCCCTGCGCGTCGCGGAAATCCGGGCGCGGGTCTCCGGAATCCTCCTGAAAAAAACCTTCGAGGAAGGTGCCGACGTGAAGGCGGGCGACGTGCTTTTCCAAATCGATCCCGCGCCGCTGGAAGCTGCCCGCGACAGTGCCGCCGCCAACCTTGCCCGCGCCGAGGCGAATGGCAAACAGGCGGAAAACCAGGTCAACCGCTTCCGCGAGCTGGTGGCGGTGAATGCTGTTAGCAAGCAGGACGCCGACAATTCCGAGTCCGCCGTCACCATCGCCAACGCCGGGATCCTCGCCGCCAAGGCCGCGCTGGCCACCGCCGGGCTCAATCTCGGCTACGCCACCGTCACCGCGCCGATTTCGGGTCGCATCGGCAAGGCGCAGGTCACCGAGGGCGCGCTCGTCGGCCAGGGAGACGCCACCCTGCTCGCCGTCATCCAACAGCTCGATCCGATCTATTTCGACTTCACCCAGTCCAGTTCGGACATGCTCTCGTTGAAAAAATCCGGTGCGGACCAGAGCAAGGTCACTCTCCTGTTGGAAAATGGCAGTGAGTATGAATTCCCGGGCCGCATCCTTTTTTCGGAAGCCTCCGTGGACCAGACGACCGGCATGATCACGCTGCGGGCGGAGTTTCCCAATCCCAAGCGCGACCTGCTGCCCGGCATGTTCGCCCGGGCGCGCGTCGTCCAAGCGGTCCTGGAAAATGTCGTCACCATCCCGCAGCGCGCGCTCACCCGCGCCGCCGGTGGCATGGGCACCGTCATGGTCGTGGACGACGCCAATCACGCCCAGGTCCGCCTGGTCCATACGAGCGAGATGTCCGGTGACAAATGGGTTGTTAGCTCCGGACTGAAGGCCGGCGAGCGCGTCATCATCGAAGGTCTGCTCAAGGCGAGGCCCGGCGCACCGGTCGTCCCGGAGCCGTTCGTCACCGCTAACAAAAACTAATTTTACGATTTCATGGCTCCTTTTTTCATCGACCGCCCGGTCTTCGCCTGGGTGATCTCCATCCTCATCTGCGTGCTCGGCGGCATCGCCATCACCGGGCTGCCCGTCGCCCAATACCCGAGCGTCGCGCCGCCATCGATCTCGATCACCGCGAACTACGCCGGCGCTTCCGCGGAAACGCTCAGCGACACGGTCACCTCCGTCATCGAACAGCAGCTCAACGGCATCGACAACCTGCTCTACATGTCGTCCGCCAGCGATGCGAACGGCACCGCGATCATCACGCTTTATTTCAAGCCCGGCACCGACGCGGACGTCGCGCAGGTGCAAGTGCAGAACAAGGTGCAGCTCGCCACACCCAGCCTGCCGCAGACCGTCCAACAGCAGGGCGTGGTCGTGGCCAAGGCGACCCGGAATTTCATGATGTTCATCTCGCTCTCTTCGGAGGACGGCAGCATGGACGCCATCGGCCTTGGAAACTATCTCGCTTCCAGCGTGCTCGATCCGCTGCGCCGCGTCACCGGCGTCGGCGAGGTCATCCAGTTCGGCACCCAGAACGCCATGCGCGTCTGGCTGGATCCTGGCAAACTGGTCAGCTATAATCTAACTCCGGCGGATATTTCCGCCGCCGTGCAGGTGCAGAACACGCAGGTGCCGGTCGGCCAGCTCGGCCAGCTTCCCGCCGTGGAAGGCCAGCAGCTCAACGTCATCCTGCAAGGCCGCGCCACCCTGCGCGAGGTGAGGGAGTTCGAAAACATCGTGCTCCGCGTGAACCCCGACGGCTCGCGGGTCTATCTGCGGGACGTCGCCCGCGTCGAGCTCGGCGGGCAGGACTACTCGATCAAGGCGCGCATCGACGGCAAGCCCGCCAGCGCCGCCGCCATCAAGCTTTCGCCCACAGCCAACGCGCTCGACACCGCCGCCGCCGTGCGCGCCGAGGTGGAGCGACTCAAGGAGTTTTTCCCGCCCGGCGTGAAGGTGGACTTCCCGCTGGACACCTCGCTGTTCGTGAAAATTTCCGTCAACGAGGTGCTCAAGACGCTCGTCGAGGCGATCATCCTGGTGTTCCTCGTGATGTATCTTTTCCTGCAGAACTTCCGCGCCACGCTGATCCCGACACTGGTGGTGCCGGTTGCCCTGCTAGGCACCTGCGGCATCCTCGCCGCCTTCGGATTCTCCATCAACGTGCTCACCATGTTCGGCATGGTGCTCGCCATCGGCATCCTGGTGGACGACGCGATCGTGGTCGTGGAAAACGTCGAGCGCATCATGAGCGAGGAAGGGCTCCCGGCGAAGGAAGCAACGCGCAAGGCGATGGGCCAGATCACCAGCGCCCTCATCGGCATCACGGTCGTTCTAACCGCGGTGTTCATCCCGATGGCGTTCTTCGGCGGTTCGGTGGGCACGATTTACCGGCAGTTCACCATGTCGATGGTGTCCTGCATGCTGTTCTCGGTGTTCCTCGCGCTTTCCCTGACGCCGGCGCTCTGCGGGTCGCTGTTGAAACAAGTGGATGCCGGCCATCACCACGCCAAGGGCGGGTTTTTCGGCTGGTTCAACCGTTCCTTCGACGCCTTCACAAATCGCTATCAAAGCTGGGTCGGCGTGCTGGTGAAACGGACCTCTATCGGCATCGTGAGCCTGCTCGCCATCCTGTTCCTGGTCGGCTGGCTTTATAAAAGAATGCCCTCCGCGTTCCTGCCGGAAGAAGACCAGGGCTATTTTCTCACGCTCATTTCCCTTCCTGTCGGTGCGACCGACCAGCGCACTGGCGAGGCGCTGTTGAAAGTGGAGGAGTATTTCGCGAAGCAACCGGAAGTGGAGCACTACTTCACCGTCGCAGGATTCAGCTTCGCCGGGCGCGCCCAGAATTCCGCCCTCGCGTTCGTCCGGCTCAAGCCGTGGGAAGAACGCTCGGGCAAAGACAGCAAGGTCCAGGCCGTGATCCAGCGCGCCTTGATCGGCCTCGGCGGGATCAAGGACGCCATGGTCTTCTCGGTGAACCCGCCGGCGATTCCCGAGCTCGGCACGTCCTCCGGGTTCGACTTCTGGCTCCAGGACGTGGGTGGTGTCGGCCATGAGGCACTCACGGCGGCCAGCGGTCAACTGCTAGGCATGGCGGCGAAAAACCCCACCCTGATGCAAGTCCGCCCGCAGGGCCTCTCGGATGCCGCCCAGATGAAGATCGAGCTCGACCAGGACAAGGCCAGCGCGCTCGGCGTTTCCCTGGCGGATATCAATTCGACGATGCAGACCGCCTTCGGGTCGAGCTACGTGAACAACTTCGTCAACGGCCCGCGCGTCCAGCGCGTGATCGTCCAGCTTGACGCGAAATTCCGCATGACCCCGGAGGATCTCGGCAAGGTCTATGTCCGCAACAAGACCGGCAGCATGGTGCCTCTATCATCCTTCACCAACATCAAGTGGACCTTCGGCTCGCCGCAGCTCCAGCGCTACAACGGCATCCCGGCGGTCAACATCGTGGGTGCCGCCGCCCCCGGACTCAGCTCCGGTGACGCGATGCTGGAAATGGAAAAAATGGCGGCGCAACTCCCGCGCGGCATCGGTTTCTCGTGGAGCGGCCAGTCCCTGGAGGAACGGATTTCCGGCAACCAGGCACCGATGCTCTACGGCATCTCGCTGCTCATCGTTTTCCTCTGCCTCGCGGCGCTTTATGAAAGCTGGTCCATCCCGGTCGCCGTCATCCTGGTCGTTCCGCTGGGGATTCTCGGCGCGCTCGCCGCAGTGTCCTTCCGGGAGCTGCCGAACGACGTCTATTTCAAAGTCGGCCTTCTAACCACCGTCGGCCTCTCGACCAAGAACGCCATCCTCATCATCGAGTTCGCGCTCGACTTGCAGAAGGAAGGAAAAGGCCTGATGGAATCCATCCTGCAGGCGGTGAAACTCCGGCTGCGGCCCATCCTCATGACCTCGATGGCCTTCGTGCTTGGTGTGCTGCCGCTGGTCATCAGCACCGGCGCGGGCTCCGCCAGCCAGAACGCGATCGGCACCGGTGTCGCCGGCGGCATGATCACCGGGACCTTCCTCGCCATCTTCCTCGTGCCGGTGTTCTTCGTGGTTGTGAGCAAAATCGTCGCCCGTTTCACCGGCAAGAAAGGAGAAATCCACCATGCGTAAGTCATCCGCCTTCATCCTCGTCGCCGCGATTCTATTTCTATCCGGTGCCTGCTCGCTCACGCCGCCACTCGGCAAGGTCGATTCGCAAGTCTCCGCGAAGTTCCCCGGAAAAACCGGCGGAACCGTCTCCGCCGACATCGCCTGGCAGAAATTCTTCGCCGATCCCCGGTTGAGGAAACTCGTGGAAACCTCGCTCGCCAACAACCGCGACCTGCGGATCGCCACGCTCAATGTCGAGCAGGCGCGCGCCCAGTATGCCATCTCCCGCAGCGAGCTTTTTCCGCCGGTCAATGCCTTCGCGTCCGGCGAGCGCAGGCGCGGAGTCGGAGCTCCCGGTTCCAACGGATCGTCGATCACCACCGGCTCCTACAACGTCTCCGTCGGCCTCGTTTCCTACGAGCTCGATCTTTTCGGCCGCGTCCGCAGCCTGAACAGCGCGGCGCTTGAAACCTACTTCGCCACCGACGCCGCCCGCGTTGGCGCACAGATCGCGCTCGTCGCCCAGATCGCCAACCAATACCTCGCCGAGCGCGCGCTGCAGGAGCAAGTGGACCTTGCGCAGCAAACCTACGACGGCATGAGCCAGGCCTATGACATCATGAAGAAGCGCTTCGACACCGGCACCGTCTCGGAGCTCGATCTCAGCTCCATGGAAATCCAGCGGCAAACCGCCAAGGCGGACCTCGCCACCTTCCAACAGCGCAAACAGGAGGTCAACAATTCGCTGGTCTTCCTCGCCGGCGGGTCGCTGCCATCCAACCTGCCTGACGGACGCTCGCTCGACGAGGTCGTCGTGGCCGAGGTGAAAGCCGGGGTTTCCTCGGACCTGTTATGCCGACGTCCCGACATCCGCGAGGCCGAATACCAGCTCCGGTCCGCCAACGCCAACATCGGGGCCGCCCGCGCCGCGTTTTTCCCCAGCGTGACGCTCACCGCCACCGGCGGCACCGCCAGCCGCAGCCTCACGCAGCTATTCGCCAGTGGCACCGCCAGCTGGTTGTTCGCTCCGGATGTGAACATCCCGATCTTCGACGGCGGCCGCAACAAGGCGAACCTCGAATCCGCGGAAATCGGCAAGAAGCTCGGCATCGCCAACTACGAAAAATCCATCCAGACCGGCTTCCGCGAAGTCGCCGACAGCCTCGCCGCCCGCAGCGGCCTCGCCGAGCGGATCACCGCCACCGAGGCGCTCGTCGCCGCCCAACAGAAACGCACCAACCTCGCCACCGCCCGCTACGACAAGGGCGTGGACAGCTACTTCGAAGTGCTCAACGCCACCCTCGATCTCTTCGACGCCCGCCAGCGTCTCATCCAGCTCCGCCTCGCCCGCGCCGTGAATTCCGTGGAACTCTACAAGGCGCTCGGCGGCGGATGGTGATCTCTGTTATTTCGGACCCCGGAGCATCATGTTACGGTGCGGGACCCCGGAGTATGTGAACTCGATAGCCCTGACCCCATACATGTTATTCGGGACTGAGCCCGAAGCGGGTCTCACGCATGAAAGCCAGCCGGTCCTCTAACCATCGCTCACCTTGGCCAGGCTCGGAAAGGCCGCTGCCGTTCGCGATCGAAAAGTGGAACTGCGCTTCGTGCCTGCTTGATGTTAACCCGTGAACTACGACGACCACATTCATTGGTCTCTTCACGGGTAAGGATATAACCTCGGACGCAATTGGGATATATCCTTTATGGGAGTTTCCAGTTCCCCGACCGCAGGCAGCGGGGGCGCTGGTTTTGGCGACTCTAAATCAGCGCGGGCGTCAGGCGGCGGGGGCGCAAATTTCCAAGGACTAGGCGTTGCCGTATTAGCCGTAACTTGCGTGGTGATTCTTCGATACATCGACGCAACAACTTTTACCATTTCAATGGCCTCTGCCACACCGATCCGAAAAAACTCTCGACGATTATTTTCGCGATATTCCTTAAGAAGTTCATGAACCTTTCGTTCTGCCAAATCACAGTCCTCCACCTCCTCAGCGTGTAAAAGAATGAATGGGTGCGGCAAAGAAGTAGATGATGAAAGCTGTTGTGTGCGTTGCCTTGGATCCCCAGTCGTCTTGCCAATCTTAACCAATTCTGGCAACGCGGGGCTCGCTAGAATGTAGATAAATTCAGATTCCGAAGAAGGGCTGAATCCGGCGGAGGAGTTTCGTCCTGTTTTAGGGATCATTTAATGCTAGGAGTTTGCTTTTTAGGTTAGGACCGGTTAAAGAGTTGGTCGCTGGCCCGGAGGGTGAAGAAAGTGGCGGGAGGGGGTCAAAGTGCCGAGTGAGCAGTGAAGAAATTAGCCCTGAAAAACGGCCGTCTGCAAATGCGGTCGGGTTTCGCATTTCAACATTTCTATCGTGCCATGACAGAGGGACGTGCCTTTAGTCATGTGAAAATCGAACCGGGCTCGTATGGCGATGGGGGTCATGTTGGTGATGCGGGAAGGCTCCGGGTCGGCTTGTCATTCAGGGTTCACCGTCAAATCCCTGAGGATTTTCTTCGCGAGAATCTCGTTGAATTCCCGGTGGCGGGGGACCGGCTGGGATCTTCCGGTTTGCGGATTATGGTAGATGTCGTGGCTGGAACCGTGGCGCAACAAGCGGCAGCCTGCTTTTTCCAGTTCCGCCACGAGATCGAGCCTTTTCACGCGATTTCGAGTTCCTCCTCTTTCCGGATTCCCGGGATGGTCTCAGTGCCGAAGATTTCGAAGAGATCGCGGAGGTGCTTTTTGAGGTCGTCCAAGTCCTCGCCCTGGGTCCAGTGATCCGGGTAGCCGTTCAAATAACCGAGATATTTGCCATCGGACTCGCGCCAGAAGGTTATTTTTGCTTTCATGTCAGATGAATACGGCGGAGAGCGGGAGGAGCCAAGCCGGAAATCTCCCGAAGCCAGCTGATGATTACGTCCTTGATCGGAGGAATCAGGCGGCGGGGATCGTTTCAGGGGTGCTTTCCTCGTTCACGGTGCCGTCGTCGTTGATTTAAACGACGCCCCAGGCGCGGGCGATGCGGCGGCGGCCGGGGGCGTCGAGATCGGGGCGCTCGCCGAGGTTGTATTCGATGGTGTCGATGAGGGAGACGGCGAGGATCTGGAACTCGGGTTAGCCGAGAATGGAAGATGGAAACCACTAAAATCACGAAAAGGCACGAAACCCAATGAATTGCGGGCATGAGCAGGCTCACCTTTGGGGTTAGGCAAGCAATTGCTCCAACTCTTTTATTTTTAGTGATCTTTGGTGCCTTTCGTGGTTTCTATTTCGGATTCTAGGGTTAGAGGGTGGCGAGCTCGCCTTGCTGGGTGTCGGTGTAGAGCTTGGCGGTCTCGCTGGCGGCGCTGGCGGCGGCGGGAGATGGGGATGGCTGGCGGGGAAGCCGCCGGGCACAGAAAAAACTGGTCAGACAGGCGGGGATTCGCAGACATTTCCGGGGTGATTCATCCCACTGCTATTGTCTCGCCGCTCGCGACCTTGGGCCGCAATGTCCGTGTCGGCCCGTATTGCGTCGTTGGCGCGAATGTCGAACTCGGCGACGATTGTGTGCTGCACTCGCATGTCGTTCTGGAAGGACATTCGAAATTCGGCCGGGCCAATGAGTTTTTCGCCTTTTCCGCCGTCGGCGGCAAAACCCAGGATCTCAAATACGTCGGCGACCCCACCTATCTGGAAGTCGGCGACCACAATGTTTTCCGGGAAAACACCACGGTCCACCGCAGCACCCATGCGGACTCGGTCACCCGCATCGGTTCGCACAACCTGTTTCTCTGTTACTCGCACGTGGCCCACGACTGCCAGATCGGCAGCCATGTCATCCTTTCGAACTCCGTGGCGCTGGCCGGTCACATCGAGGTGGGCGATTACGCGATCATTTCCGGGGCCGCCGCGATCCACCAGTTCTGCCGGGTCGGCAAACACGCGCTGGTCGGCGGCCTGTCGCGGGTCGTCCAGGACGTGCCGCCGTTCATGATCGTGGAGGGGAATCCCTCGAAAACCCGCGGGCTCAACGCCATCGGCCTGCAACGTCGGGGATTCGACGAGGAGGACATCCTCTCGCTCAAGACGGCCTACAAGAAGCTGTTTTTGAAAAAGGACGCCAACCTCGCCATCGCGCTCAGCTCGCTCAAGGCGACCCACACCGGTGACCTACCGGCCGTCCGGCACTTGATCGAATTCATCGAATCCTCGCAGCGTGGAATCACGCGTTGATCCGGCAGAGTCCCGACATTAGGGAGAAAAAGCCAACCACAGATGAACAGGATGAACGCAGATGAAGAGGGTGATTGCTCAGTCGGCTAGCGTTTGCCTGCCCGACCCGATCCGATCCGTTTTCATCTTTATCTGTGTCAATCCTGTTCATCTGCGGTTGAGTTTCTTCTGAAACAGAACTTATTGTGGGTCGCCTCCCCCTATTGTAGGAACCCCTGTTGATCCGGCGAATCTTCACGGTTGACCACCGCCCCGGGTTTTTACTAGCGTCTGCGGCGTGAACCCTCTTTCCAACGGCATCTTGCTGAGCCCCCTTCTTCCAGGGTTGGCCGCCCGTTGACATTTTCTTTCCTTCACTTTCGTTCACCGGCCCGCCCATCTTGAGGCGCAGCGCCCTTCTTTGTTCCGAACCTTTCCTATCTCCCAAAATGCATCCGACTTCTCTCTCCAAATACCGGCCCTTCCCGGCTGTTTCCCTGCCCGACCGCACCTGGCCGGACCAGACGCTGACACACGCCCCCGAGTGGTGCTCCGTCGATCTGCGCGATGGCAACCAGGCGCTTCCCCAACCGATGTCGATCGAGGAAAAACTCGAATTTTTCGACCTGCTCGTGCGCGTCGGCTTCAAGCAGATCGAAGTCGGATTCCCGTCCGCCGCCGACACGGAGTTCAATTTCCTGCGCCGCTTGATCGACGAAAACCGCATCCCGGAGGACGTCACGATCCAGGTGCTGGTGCAAACCCGCGAGCCGTTGATCCGTCGGACCTTCGAGGCCATCGACGGGGCAAAGCGCGCCATCGTCCACATTTACAACTCCACCTCGCCGCTCCAGCGCCGCGTCACGTTCAGCGACGCATCGCGCGAGTCGATCAAACAGATCGCCATCGACGGGGCGGAGTTGGTGAAAAAACTGGTGCCCACCGTCCCGCGCACCGAGGTGGTTTTGCAATATTCGCCCGAGTCGTTTTCGGACACCGAGCTGGATTTCGCCCTGGAGTGTTGCAACGGCGTCATCGACGTCTGGCAGCCGACGCCGGAGCGAAAAATGATCATCAACCTGCCGGACACCGTCCAGTGGACCACGCCGAATGTGCACGCCGACATGATCGAGTGGATGTGCCGACATTTGAAAAACCGCGATTCCGTCCTCGTCTCGCTGCACACCCACAACGACCGCGGCACCGGCGTGGCGGCCACCGAGCTCGGCCTGATGGCCGGAGCCGACCGCGTCGAAGGCACGCTCTTCGGCAACGGCGAGCGCACCGGAAATCTCGACATCGTCACCGTCGCGCTGAATTTCAACAGCCACGGCGTGGCGACGGGATTGGATTTTTCCGACCTGCAGTCGATCCGCAATGTGTACGAACGCGTCACGCGGCTGACCGTCCCGGAACGCCAACCGTATGCCGGGGAGCTCGTTTTCACCGCCTTCTCCGGCTCCCATCAGGACGCCATCAAGAAGGGCCTCGACCGCCGCGCCAAGGAACTCGAAAAAGACCCTGACATTCCATGGGGCGTCCCGTATCTCACCATCGACCCGCAAGACATCGGCCGCTCGTATGAGGCGATCATCCGCATCAATTCCCAGTCCGGGAAAGGTGGCGTCGCCTACGTGCTCGACCGCGAGCATGGATTCGATCTGCCGAAGTCGATGCACCCGCAGGTCGGCAAGCGCATCTACGACCTCGCCGACCAACTCGGCCGCGAGCTCACGACCGATGAAATCCGCGACGCGTTTTTCGCGGAGTTCGTGAACATCGCCACGCCGCTGGACGTCGTCGAATACGAGCTGATCCACCACGTGGGTGAGCGCGGCCAGGTCAAGTGCCAGGCGAGCATCCTTCTCAATGGCGAAAAAAAAGCCATCGAAGGCATCGGCAACGGCCCCATCAACGCCTTCGTCCACGCACTCGAAGGCGCCGGGCTCAAGGATTTCAAAGTCACCGACTACCGCTCCCACGCCGTGCGCGGGGGGTCGGACGCCAGCGCGGCATCCTATGTCCAGGTCCAGCATGACGATGGCCGCCTGCTCTGGGGCGCCGGTGTGGATCCCTCCATCGAAATGGCCGGACTCAAGGCCCTGGTCACCGCGTGGAACCTGCTGCGGGTCTGATCCTCACAGCTCCACCTGGAAAAAGTCACGCATCACCTCACGGTAAACGTCGCGTTTGAAAGGTGGCAGCCAGTCGAGGTCGAACTCGATCGGCAGGATCCAGCGGTAGGCGCGGAACTCGCGTTGTTTTTGTTTCACGTTCACCTGGGGCGCGTCGGGCTTGAGCTGACACAGGAAGTAAGTCTGCTCCTGGCCATGGCTTCCGTGCTTGCGCAGCTTCTTGTCGCGCGCGTCTTTCGGATAGAGATAGCGGTAGCCCTGGCGCATCCCGATCACGTCGTAGTGCCGCGGCTCCAAGCCCACCTCCTCCCGGACCTCCCGGAAAAGCGCCTGCTCGAGCGTCTCCCCGACGTCCACGCCGCCCTGCGGAAATTGCCACGCACCGGGAACCGTCCAGCGCTCACAAATCAGCAGATTCCCCACTGAATTCACGACCAATGCGGCGACATTCGGACGATAACGAACCACCCCCGGAAAATGAGGTTTCCCCATTCGTGTGACAATCCTTAACTTTTCCGAATTATAGCACACGCATTCCCCCAAACGGCCAGAGCCAGCCTGCGGAAATCCCGAACATTCGGCCGTGTCCACCGTCATCACCAGAGCCAGTCGCCCCGCCGAGGTTACCGCGAACGCCGGGGGCTCCGAACGGCCACCACTCACCCCGGAAAGCCAAGAAACCCCGCGGGACTCGACGAGCTGGGTTGATCAGCGGATGGAGATCTTCGTCAGAAACATGAGCTTGTCCGCCTCTCTTCGTGAACCTACGCTGACCGGATGAAAACCGCCATCGCCGCCATCGCCAGCTTGCTTTTCTCCCTCGCCACCATGACCGCCGCAGACGCTCCCTACCGCCACATCGTGCTTTTCAAATTCAAGCCGGACGCGCCCGCCGCCGAGGTAGAGAAGGTGGAAAAAACCTTCATCGCGCTCAAGGGCAGCATCAAACAGATCCAGGAAATGGAGTGGGGTCCCAACGTCAGCCCGGAAGGCAAGGCGGATGGCTTCACCCATTGTTTCTTCGTCACCTTCAAATCAAAGGCGGATCTCGAAGCCTACCTGCCGCATCCCGAGCACAAGAAGTTCGGTGCCGGGCTCAAGGGGCTCATCGACAAGGTGCTTGTGTTCGACTACGTGGCGAAGAGAGTCGAGTGAACCACCGGCCATAGTGGGAAATTTTTATTTCCGGCG
>JAIFNK010000148.1 GCA_020047775.1 Akkermansia sp.
GATCACCGGTCGCGCCGGAGACATCCAAAACGCCATTTCGGAAAAAAACCTCCGACCTTGCCATTGCTTCGTTCCCGCCCTACATCCCTCCGCCATGCCTACTGTTGCCATCGTCGGACGCCCGAATGTCGGGAAGTCCGCTCTCTTCAACCGCCTTGCCGGGAGGAAGATCGCCATCGTCCACGACCAACCCGGCGTCACCCGCGACCGCATCGCGGCTCCTTCCAAGGCCACGCAGGTCCCCTGCACCCTCATCGACACCGGCGGCATCGGCGGCGGGATCGAGGACGGCTTCGACGAACAAGTCTCCATCGAGGCGGACATCGCCATGCAAACGGCGGATTTGATCCTCTTCGTGGTCGATGCCCACTCCGGACTCACCGCCACCGACCAGGCGCTCGCGCAAAAACTCCGCAAGGCCAAGCCACCCGTCCTGCTCGTCATCAACAAGGTGGACGACGACAAACACGAGCGCTCCCACTCGGATTTCACCCGCCTCGGCCTCGGCAACAGCGTCTTCGTCTCCGCCGAGCACGGCCGCAACTTCGGCGTGCTCTGCGATGAAATCGACGCCGTCATCTCCCCGCTCGTTTCCGAAACCGAAGCGGAAGCGGAAGTCGCCGAAAAGGTCGGCATCAAGCTCGCCATCGTCGGCCGGCCGAACGCCGGCAAGTCCTCGCTCGTCAACGCCATCCTCAAGGACGAGCGCACCATCGTCTCCGACATCGCCGGCACCACCCGCGACGCCGTCGATCTGCCCTACACTTTCGAGGGCGAAAATTTCACCCTCATCGACACCGCCGGCCTCCGCCCGCGGGCCAAGCGCGACAACTCGGTGGAAGTCTTCTCCGCCATGCGCACCGAGAAAGCCGTGCGCCGCTCCGACCTCTGCGTGCTCGTCATCGACCTCGCCGCCGGCATCAGTTCGATGGACCGCAAGATCGCCCAGCTCATCATGGAGGAGAAAAAACCCTGCCTGATCGTGCTCAACAAGTTCGACCTCTTCCACCCCGGTGCCAACCGCACCGCGCGGTTAGAAGAAGCCACCGACCACGTCCGCAAGGAACTGTTTTTCCTCCACTACGCGCCCTTCGTCGCCTGCTCGGCGAAAACCGGCGGCTCCGTCGATCACGTCCTGCGGGAAGCGCTCAAGATCAAAAAAGGCGCGCAGAACATCCCCGGCACCGGCCAGCTCAACCGCATCCTGCAAGGTGCCTTCGAAGCGACCCCGCCGCCCATCGACAACAAGCTCCGCAAGCGCCTCAAGCTCTACTACGCCACCGCCGCCGTGGAGGAGAAATACAGCGTCATCCCGGTGCCGACCATCGTGCTCTTCGTCAACGACAAGCGCCTCATGGCGAACAGCTACGAGTCCTACATCGCGAACAAATACCGCGCCGCGCACCCCGCGCCGGGGATTCCCGTCGTTCTATCCGTCCGCTCGCGTTCGCGCAAAGAATGGGAGCCGAGGCAAAAACCACAGGGGCATTGAAATCATGACCGGCGACACTGGACCCCGGTCCCGAAAGTCGCAATAGTGGAGCTGTCGGGAAAATCGACCACCCGCTGTGCCGGTTGGTATTGGGATTTCCAGGCTGTCAACCAGGGTGCTACGCTTGAGACCCAAGACGCAAGACACGCCATTTTGCCAATCGTCACATGGCGTGATCCAACTTGGAGATCCCGGTGAGTAAAAAATCACCTCGCAACGTTATACAACGGCCGGATTTTATGTATCAGTCCCCTTTTCACCTGCCTATGACACCCCATCTCGCCATCATCGTGATTCTCGCCCTCGCATCGGCACCCGCCCTTGTCGCCGCGTCCCGTCCCTGGAAAAGCGCCGATGGAGTCCGGACCATCCAAGGGGAGCTTGTCAGACGAAACGCCACCACCGTCACCATTCGCACGGACGCCGGAAAGGTGGTCACCGTCGAACTCTCGAAACTCCACCCGGATGAATCCAAGTGGCTGGATCACAACTTCTCGATCACTCCGAATGCTCCGCCCCAGCCCCCCCCCGGCCAAGTCCCGACCCAGGCACACGACCGGGCCGCGTTTTTCGACAATCTCACGTTCCGCGACACCCGGGCAACCACACTGACCAAGCTCAAAGCGAGCAAAGTCGTGGAAATGACCACCGACGAAACCTTCGTCGGCCGCTCCGGACTGAACGGCATTTTCAAAACCCGCCAAAAAATCGGCGGCCTCGATGGAGTTCTCTACTTCGACTGGACGGAAGCCGGAGTCTTGAAGGAACTCACCCTGCAAACCGATCCCCGCCCGGGCACCGCTTACAAGACCGAATTAGAACCAAGCTGGAAGGCGCTGATCGACCTGCTCAGCACGCTTTACGGCAAGCCCGTGCAAAAAGCCCCCCTGCCCACGATGGACACCCTAACCGACGGCTCATTCGCCCCCTCCCACCTCTGGTTGCTCGATGGCGGCGGCTCCGCCCTGCTCGGCTCCGCCCGCGATGGCGACAAATACCAAATCGTCGTGCGCTTCACCGATAAAAAAGTCGAGGTGGTGGAAATCCCGTAACGCCCGGCGGCCGAAAACGCCCCCTACTCCTTGAGACCGCGGCAAAGCTCCCGCGGACTCACGATTTTGACCGGGCTTTAAAATTGATTGCCTCTTTTTAGCCCTTTGAGCCATTCGGTCAAATCCACTTCTTGAAAACTTCGACCGGAACCTGAGACTCCCCCCATGGTTGAGCCCGATCTTTTCTCCTTCTCCCCCGCCCCCAGCCCGCAGGACCGGATGCGCGAGTTGCAAACCTCGCTGCAGCGCCACGACCAGCTCTACAACCAGGGAAATCCCGAAATTTCCGACGCTGAGTTCGACCGACTTTACCGCGAACTCGAAACCCTCGAAGCAAAACACCCCGAGTTCCGCGACCCGAACTCGATCACCCAGCGCGTCGGCGGCGCACCCATCGAGGGCTTCCAACAAATCCGCCACGCCGTCCCCATGCTCAGCATCGACGACGTCTTCGAGCTCAGCGCCGAGGGCGTCGAGAAAGCCGGGGCCACCTGCCCAGAGCAGGAACTCATCGATTTCTACCGCCGCCTCCAGAAAAACCTCAAACGCGACGACGTCCCCGTCACCATCGAGCCCAAGATCGACGGCGTCGCCGTTTCCCTGCTCTATCGGGACGGAAAACTCGCCTACGCCGCCACCCGCGGCGACGGCCAGACCGGCGACGACGTGACGCACAACGTGCGGACCATCCGCAGCATCCCGCTGGAGCTTCGAGTCCACCACCCCTCCCTGCTCGAAGTCCGCGGCGAGATCTTCATGCCGAACGAAGCCTTCGCCGCGCTCAACGCCGAGCGCGACGAGGCCGGCCTGCCCACCTTCGCCAATCCCCGCAACGCCGCCGCCGGCACGCTCAAACAGCTCGACCCGAAAATCGTCGCCAAGCGCCCGCTCGCCTTCCTCGCCCACGGCCTCGGCGCTTACGATGGACCACCGTTGGAAACCGAGCACGAATTTCACGATTTATTAGAAAGCCTCAGCATCCCGCCCGCCGCTGGAAACCGAGCACGAGTTCCACGATTTGTTAGCCCGACTCGGCATCCCGCAAAACCAGCCGATTCTCAACGCCAACAATCTTGACGAAGTGCTTGCAGCCGTCGCCCGCATCAACCGCGAGCGCCACGCCCTCGACTACGGCACCGACGGAGCCGTCATCAAGATCCTCGACCGCGCCGAGCGCGAGCAACTCGGCTTCACCTCCCGCGCCCCGCGCTGGGCCGCCGCTTATAAATTTCTGCCAGAGCAAAAGGAAACCACGCTCAACAACATCCTCATCCAAGTCGGCCGCACCGGCGTCCTAACACCCGTCGCAGAGCTCACCCCCGTGCTCATTTCCGGCTCCACCGTTTCGCGCGCCACACTGCACAACCAGGACGAAATCGACCGCAAGGACATCCGCCTCGGAGCGTCCGTGCTGATTGAAAAAGCCGGGGAAATCATTCCCGCCATCGTCAAGGTCATCCGCCATGCCGATGGCGCGGCTCCCTATTCACTCTACGACAGCGTCCACGGAAAGTGCCCGTCCTGCGGCGGGCCGATCAGTCAGGAGGAAGGCTTCGTCGCCTGGCGCTGCACCAATTTCGCCTGTCCCGCCCAAGCCGTCACCAGCATCAAGCACTTCGCCGCCCGCAAAGCGCTCGATCTGGATGGGCTGGGTGAAATCGTCGCCGAAGCACTCGTCCGCCATGGCCATTGCACCACGCCGCTGGATCTTTTCAGCCTAACTGAAGAAACCCTCGCTAATCTGAATCTCGGCACGGAAGAGTCCCCTCGCCGCTTCGGCGAGAAGAATGCCGCCAAAGTCATCGCCGCGCTCGAAGCCGCGAAATCCAAACCGCTCCACCGCTGGCTCTACGCGATGGGCATCCGCCAACTCGGCGAATCCGCCGCCAAGGAACTTTCCCGCATCCACCGCACGCTAAGCGAAATACCCGACTCACCGGTTCTAGCGGAAATCCTCCGTGACACCCGCCCCACGGCCAAGAAGCAAAACGAATTCCTCGCGAAATACTCGATCACCGGCGATGTCGGCCCCGCCGTTGCGGAGACCATCGTCACCTTTTTCAACTCGGAAGCCGGCCGACACACCCTCGCCCGTTTCGCTGAGCTCGGCATCGATCCAGTCTCGGACAACTATCTACCCATCGCCGCCGAGGCGGATCTATCCGCCCTGCCGCTCGCCGGAAAAACCTTCGTCATCACCGGCACCCTCAGCATGGACCGGGACGCGATGAAGGAACTCATCGAGGCCAAGGGCGGCAAAGTCAGCGGCTCCGTCTCCGCCAAAACCAGCTACGTGCTCGCCGGCGAAGGCGGCGGCTCCAAGCGAGACAAAGCGGAGAAACTCGGCGTAGCGATTCTCGATGAGGCTGCCATGCTCACCCTGATGCAGGGCGAGTGACCGCCACCGTCAAATTTGAAGGATTCAACATCCAGTCCACGCAACCCACCCCTCAATGGACATTGGGACAAAGCGTTGGAATCGAAAGTAACCCACCATCATGCAAATTTTCATCCAACACCACGGCCAACAAACCGGCCCCTTCACCGAGCAGCATGTCCGCGCCGGACTTGCCAATGGAACCTATCAGGCGACCGATCTGGCATGGCGAGAGGGAGCCCCGGGATGGCTGCCGGTCTCCACGCTCCTCGGAATGGATGGCAACACGCCGCCGCCTCTATCCGGAAGCGCCGCCGCCTATCCATCCGGCACGCGGACTTCGACGCTCGCGATCTGGAGCTTGGCGCTCGGAATCCTCGCGCTGCCCACCGCAGGACTCGCCGCGATCCCGGCGGTGATTTGCGGCCACCTCGCCTTGGGAAACATCAAAGGATCGGCAGGAACGCAAACCGGCGGCGGACTGGCCATCGCCGGTCTGATCACCGGCTATCTCGGAATTTCAATTCTCGGCATCGCAATACTCGCCGGACTCACCGCGCCGCTCGTGATCCGGCAGCGCAAGAAGGCGGATCAAACGGAAACCATCAGCAACGCCCGCTCGTTCGGCATCGCGCTCTTCGAATTCAAAACCGAATACGGAAACTATCCGGATGACACCACCGCTGCGACCGTCGCCGATGCGACTAACACTCCGAAAATTTCGGGAAACAGCGCCAACGACCGCTTCCGCCAACTGATCCGCGCCGGGATCTCCCAATCGGAGAGATTATTCTACGCCAAAGCCCCCGGCGTCCACAAACCGGACAACCTGATAGACGGCGACAACGCCCTGGCTCCGGGCGAATGCGGATTCGCCTACATCGGCAATCTGGTCACGACCGACGAAGTTGCCCGCCCGATCGCCATGACGCCCATGGTCCCGGGGACCCATCGTTTCGACTACAAGCCTTTCGACGGCAAGGCGGTGATTCTGTGGACGGACAACAGTGTCAAATCAATGCCCATCAACCGGACTACCGGCGAAGTGATGTTGGATGGACAAAACCTGCTGGATCCGGCACACCCGATCTGGGGAGGCAAGCCGCCGGTGATCGCCTTGCCGGAGTGATGTCAGGCATCGTTCACGGGGCCAGCGACAGCTTCTGGATCCACACATTGCGGAAGCGCACCGGGTTGTGGTGTCCCTGCAGTTTGATCAACCCGGGTTCCGGCCCTTCCTTTTGTCCGGCACCGGTCTTGCGCGGGATGTCGAAATCGTCGTGGATCAAGACGTCGTTGTGATAGACCGTGATGCGGGCGTTTGCGGTCTTTTTGTCGCCCTCGAAGCGGGCGGCCCGGAAGACGATGTCGTAGGTCTGCCACTGCCCCGCAGGCTTGCAGGCGATCTGCTCGGGCTTCCTGAGGCGGTAAATGCTGCCACAATAGCTGTCCTTGTAATCCGCTGCGGAAACGCCGAACGAGTTGAGGATTTGGAGCTCGTAACGCTGTTGGATGTAGATGCCGGAGTTTCCGTCCGCCTCGCGATCCTTGGCATCATTGACCTCGTTGACATTGAATTCCACGTGCATGCGGAAGTCCCGGTAGGCGTCCTTGGTGACCACGCTGTCCCACTCGGGCGAGGCCGTGAGCACTCCATCCTGGAAGACCCACTTGCACGGACCCTTGCCCTCGGGAACCAGGGAATACCCGTCCGGTCCCACGAGCTGCACCGCATCCGCCGGCCGCTCCGGCTTGCCGGGTTGGATCACGCCGCGGGTCGTGGCCGACTCGTCAGCGAAGGCGACCGCGCCAAAGGTCAGTATGGAAAAACCGAGGGAACTCAGGAAACAGGATTTCATCCGCAGCACTACCGTCGGGTACCGGGGAAAATTTCAGGGATGATCCGCTTCATCCGCGGGTTCCGCCGCTCAAAAACCATTTCTTGCGAGTTGGCTCTTTCCGCGACGCGGGACAGGCTGTTAAAACTCCGCGCATGTCAGCCACTTTCCACACCCGCACTTGTTCCGCGATCCTCGTGGCGGCGGGTTCGAGCCAGCGGATGGGCTTCGACAAGCTGGCTTCGCCCCTGGCCGGAGTGCCGGTCCTGCGGCGGACGCTCGACGCGTTTCTCGCCGCGGATTCCATCGCGGAGGTGGTGGTCGTTTGTCCCGAGGATCGCTGGGACTTGCTCGGCGGCGGATTTTCCAAACCCGTGAGACGGGTGCCGGGCGGGGCGAACCGGCAGGATTCCGTGGCGGCCGGGCTGGCGGCTCTATCGGAAAACGCGGACCTCGTCGCGGTGCATGACGGCGCGCGCCCGCTCGTTTCACCGGACGACATCGACCGGTGCGTGGCCGCCGCCATGGAGCACCGGGCCGCGGCGCTGGCGAGACGCGTGACCGAAACCCTGAAGCGCTCCGACACGGACGGCTTCAGCGCGGGCGCCGTCTCGCGGGAGAAGCTCTGGTTCATGGAGACCCCGCAGGTTTTTGAAATCACGCTGTTGCGGGAGGCCTACGCGGCGGTCGCGGCGCAAGAACTGGCGGTGACGGATGAAGTCTCAGCGCTCGAAGCGGTCGGAGCACGGGTGAAATTCGTGGAATCCGGTCACCCTAACCTGAAGATCACCACACCGGCGGATCTCGCGCTGGCAGAAGCACTTTTACGATGAGCAAGGCAAACTACGAATGGCTGCAAATTCCTAACGGCCCCCGCCTGGCGGTGGCCACGCTGGAGGATTCCGAGTGCGCGACGCTCTCGATTTACATCCCGGCAGGCAGCCGCGATGAAGCGGATTTACCCGCGGGTCTGGCGCATTTCGTCGAGCACATGGTTTTCAAGGGCACGGCTAACCGGACTGCCCGCGAGTTGAGCTTTGAAATCGAAAACGCGGGCGGTCAGCTCAACGCCTGCACCTCGGAAGACCAGACGGTTTACGAAGCCCGCAGCGAGGCGGACATGTTCCCGGTTCTAGCGGAGGTGCTCTGCGACATGGTCTGGTGCGCGACCTTCCCCGGGAGCGAAATCGAGCTGGAGCGTGAGGTGATCGGCGAGGAAATCACCATGTACAAGGAGTCCCCGGCGGACCACATCGGCGATTTGATTTCCAAGGCATTGTGGGACGAGCATCCGCTGGGCAACGCGATTTCCGGTTCGGTGGAATCCATTGAGAAGATCACCCGCGAGCATCTGTTGGAATTCAGGAATAACCACCACTTCCGCCAGGACGTGGTGATCGCGGCGGCAGGTCCGTTCACGATGGACGACGTCGAAATGATGATCTTGCCAAGAATCCCGGCGACTGGATTTCACGCCGCGGCCCAGGCGGTTCCTTTCGACCGGACCCGGGCGGTTCTGCGGACGGTGACCGACGAGCGCGAAACCGACCAACTCCAGCTCGCGCTCGCCTGGCACACGCCGGGGCGGCACTCGGAATCTCGCCATGCGCTGCGGCTGTTGAGCATGATGCTGGGGGAAACGGCGAGTTCGCGCCTGTTTCTCGAACTGCGCGAGGAGCGCGGGCTGTGCTATCAGATCAGCAGCGACGTGACGTTTTTCCATGAAACCGGAGCTTTCGAAGTCAGCGCCGGCCTCGACCCGGAATCCCGTGCAGAAGCACTCGCCTGCATCCACCGGGAAATCCACGACCTCGTGACTAACGGACCGCGCCCCGGGGAACTGGACCGCGCGAAACGGCTGACCATCGCCCAGAGCAAGCTCGCTTTCGAGTCCACAGGCTCGCACGCCGCCTGGGCGGGCGAGGGGCTGCTGGACTTCGGCCACATCCCCTCCCCGACCGACTGGCGGGCGACCGTGATGGCCGTGACCGACGCGGACGTGCAGGCCATCGCCCGCGGGATTTTCCTCAACCAGAAGCCCGCGATCGCGGAAATCGGCGTCCACTGATCTGATATTTCCCATGCCGAATCCCTTCCAGCCATTCACGCCGCAACATGGGGCGGCACTCGCGACGGGAGCGTTGGTGGTCGTCGCGTTCATCCTCGTCGGCCGCCGCGGCGGAAACGGCCGGAAACTGGCCACCGCCCTGCTGGCCCTCCTCAACCTGAGCGTTTATCCGCTCAGCCTGCTGGCATGGTGGTCGCTGGACGGGACAAAATCGATCGACAATTTCCTGCCGTTCCATCTGTGCGACATCGCCGCGATCACCGCGGGCATTGCCTTGATCACCAAGCGCCCGCTGCCGTGCGCCATGACCTATTTCTGGGGCTTGGCCGCCACGCTACAAGGCCTGCTCACTCCCGCACTCACCGTCGGATTTCCGTCAGGACCGTTCCTGATGTTTTTCCTCCACCATTTCGCGGTGGTGGCGGCGGCGCTCTATCTGCCATTGGTGGAGGGATGGCGGCCGAAACAACCGTTCTGGAGGGGCCCGCTGGAAATCTACGGCTGGTCGGTGGTCTATCTGGTATTTGCGATGACCGCCAATAACCTGCTAGGAAGCAATTTCGCGTTTGCATCGCGCCCGCCGGACAATCCCAGCCTGATCGACCACCTGGGGCCGTGGCCGTGGTATCTGGTATCGATGCAGGGTATCGCCGTGGTTTTTTTCCTTCTTCTCGCGTTGCCGTTCAGAACTGCTGGTGGCAAAAGATAGCTTGCCGGCAGCACAGCCTCCGGCAGGGATCCCATTAAGGAATTTAAGTTCCTTAAATTGATGGACGTTCCCGGACATTCTTGCCACTCTTCGTCAGGACAGCGCGGATGACTCGCCCTCATGCCTGCCGGAAACTCCTTTCACTCGGGAAATTCCGTTCCAGGTAATCGTGGCAGGCTTCCCGCTCCAGTATCCACGAGCTGTAGAGCCGCACACAACCAAAGTCATCCATGAAATCAAAGTTCGCACTATTGCTGTCCACCGCCGGTCTTCTCCATGCGGGAAGCCCCGATCTGGATACCACCCTCGCCCCGAAACCCGAGCCCTGGATCAAGCCGCTCATCGACATCCGCGCTCGCTATGAATTCGGCGATGTCTCTCCACTCGACGAATCGAACGCGCTCACCATTCGCGAGCGTATCGGTTTCAAAACGATGAAATGGAATGGCCTGAGCCTGCTTGCTGAAGGTGAATTCACCCAAGTCGCCGCCTCGGACTACAGTGCCGCCGCGGGTCCCGAAGCCTATCCATTCGATCCGAAAAACACCGTCATCGCGGATCCGCGCAACGCGGAACTCAACCAGGCCTACATCCAATACGAAGGCTTCGATACGACCGCCCAGGTCGGCCGCGAGAAAATCGTCTATGACAACGCCGCCTTCATCGGCAACGTCGGCTGGCGTCAGAACGAGCAGACCTTCGACGGCGTCACCCTGGCTAACAAATCCATCGACGGACTGACCTTCAAGGCCGCATATATCAGCCAGGTCAACCGGATCTTCGGCGCAGAAGCGGATTCTCCGCTCGTCGCCATCGCTCCGACCGCCACCAAGGCTGCCAGAATCTTCGACAACGTCCAGGACATCGACGCCAACGTCGGCTTGCTCAACGCATCCTACACCGGCATCAAGGATATCACCCTGGGCGGTTACGTCTATCTGATGGAGTTCGACGACAAGGAAAACTGGGATAACAACACCTTCGGCATGAGCGCGCAGGCCGACGTCCTGGGACTCACCCTCTACGGAGAAATCGCCTGGCAGGACAAGGCCGGCTTCGGCGCGGATGACGACGCCTTCTATTTCCACGGCATCGCCACCAAGAAATTCGGCAACCAATCGGTCAGCCTGGGTGTCGAGCAACTCAACAAGGGATTCAAAACCCCGCTTGCGACGGTGCACGTGTTCAACGGCTGGGCGGACGTGTTTGACGCCGGTCGGATCGAAGGCAACCACAACGGAATCACCGACGTGTATGCCTCCCATACGATTCCTCTCTTCTACGGACTCAAGTGGACCAACGTCTTCCACATCTTCGGCGAGAACGAGATCTCCACCGGCTACGGCTGGGAATATGACTCGATGCTGGTCAAAAAGTTCGACGACCATTTCACCGCGATCGCCAAGTTCGCCTTCTTCGAATCCGAGGGTGACACCTACATCGTCAACGGCACCGCCGTGCCCGACGCCACCCGCTTCTCGGTCGAACTCAACTATGTTTTCTAACCACCAATAGGCAGTCTCCAGATGATCCTGAGGGGTCGTTCCGGTCAAACGGAACGGCCCTTCATGCGTCGGTCACCGTGCCAGGCATCGCCGCGAACGCCATTTCACACAGGCCGATGAACGCCTCCTCGACCAGACTGGGTTCGCGCTTGGGCGAATGGAAGACCCCCCACTCGCGCTCGATTCCCGGCTCGTTGATATCCACCACTTTGAGACTCCCGTCACCGACCTCGCGGGCCGCCACCCATGGAGCCACGACGCCGACCCCGATTCCGAGCTTGGCCATTTCCTTGATCGCCTGCATGTCACCGAGCACCAGCGGTTTCTTGCCGCGGCCGCCTTTTTGCTCAAGCCATTCTTCGATCAGACGGTGGGTCTCGGTCGCCTTGGCATAGATGATGAACTGATGGTCATTGATGGTTGTCAGCACCGACGAGCTGTCAACCGCCCACGGATGGAACGGGGAAACCACGAATGCAAGCCGGTCATGGAACATCGGTCGATAACCTTCGTCGCCCTTGCCGCGAGGCTTGAGCCCGACCACCAAGTCGAGATCCGCGCTGGCAAGCCGGTCCAGGAGCGCCGTCGTATCGCCCGCTTCGATCACCGGCTCACAACGCGGAAAACAATCGCGGAACTCCCGTAAAACCGCCGGAATCAAAAAGTGGCAAAGGCTGTGCGGCGCACCGATCCGGATCCGGGTCTGCCCCCAGCGACGCAGGCCGTCGAGATCCCGGCTCGCCTGTTCCAGCTCGAAAATCACCCGCTTGCAGCGCCGCAAAAGCAACTCCCCCTCCGCTGTCACGGCCACCCGCTTGCCGGTCCGATCCAGCAGACGACAGTTGAGTTGTTCCTCAAGAGTCCGGAGGGAGTGACTAACAGCCGACTGGGTCACGAAGATCCGCCGGGCAGCGAGTGTGAAGCTCCCTTCCTCAACCACCGCCACAAATGCACGCAACTGTCTTAAATCCGGGACCCAGTCCATTGATGAATCACTTTCATTGAAATCTGTTGCCAAATGAGCATGGGTTGTGCCAATTCATCACCTTTGGCATTCCACGCGCTTATCAGGTCCCGATGAATTTTTTGGACCGACAGCAGAAAGGCAACCATCCCATCCGACTCGGTTTCGTTCCGCTCAGTGACTGCGCACCAATCGCGGTGGCCAGGGAGACGGGGATTTTCGAACGTTACGGACTGAATGTCGTGCTTTCCCGCGAGCTCGGCTGGGCAAGTGTCAGGGACCGGATGTTCTATGGAGAGCTGGATGCGGCCCAATCCATCGCCGGCATCGCCTTCGCACTCGGCATGGGATTCAGTGAGTTGCGCTGCGAAGTCGCCGTTCCGCTGATCCTCAATCTGCACGGGAACGCGATCACGCTTTCAAGCGAGTTGAGTCCCGCCGAAATCGGCAAGGGTGAAGGTTTGCAGGGCTACCTCACCAATTCCTGGAAAAAGGAGCGCCCGTTCACCCTGGCCGCGACCCACCGGTTTTCCTCCCATCACATCCTTCTCTATCAATGGCTGCGCCGCCACGGCCTGTCCTGCCCGGCGGATGTGGAAATCATTTTCCTGCCGCCGCCGCTCATGCCGCGCCATCTCAAGGCGGGACACATCGACGGCTACTGTGTCGGCGAGCCATGGAACTCCGAGTCCATTCTTGCGGGAAATGGCTGGTGCCCGGCCACCTCCTCGGATCTCTCCCACGGCCACCCGGAAAAGGTGCTTCTGCTGACCGGAAAATTCCTGCGCGAGCGCAAGGAGGAGTCGGGCGCACTGGTCGCTGCCCTGCTGGATTCGTGCAGGCTTTGTCAGGATCCCGCCTTCAGGAACGACATGGTATCGATCCTCGCCATGAAGGAATACACCGGCGCCTCGGAGGAGGTCCTGAAGAACAGCCTCGGAGGCTTGTTCAACACCGGAGCAGGATCCACCAGCGCGGCTTCCTTCCATGTATTCCATGGCGAATCGGTCAATTGCCCGACCGTCGAGAAAGCCTCGTGGGTTCTTGCGGGGCTCCGCGCCATCGGCAGCCTGCCGGATGTCACTTGCGGATCGCTCTCCCGGATCTACCGCGAGGACCTTTTCCACTCCGCGACCCTGTATTCCAAGGGGGCATGAGCTCATCTCATGCACACGAATAAGGGCTCTTCAAAAAATAGGACCGATAAGACTTATACGACCTATGAGACCCATCCTCGAACTCTCCGCCGTCTCCAAAACCTACGGCCGCGCCCACGAACTCCACACCGTGCTCCGCGACGTGAACCTCACCGTGCAGGAAGGCGACTTCGTCTCCATCATCGGCTACTCCGGCTCGGGAAAAAGCTCTCTTATCAACCTCGTCGCCGGCCTGCTCAAGCCCAGCACCGGCACCGCCCTGATGGATGGCAAGCCCATCGACGGCCCCGGCCCCGAGCGCGGCATCGTTTTCCAGAACTACTCGCTGCTCCCGTGGCTCACGGTCACCGGAAACGTGCGCCTCGCCGTGGACCAGTTGTTCCCTAACCTCTCGGAATCCGAGCGCGCCGAACACGCCGCCAAATACGTGGACATGGTGAAGCTCACCCCCGCGTCCGGCAAGTATCCCAGGGAACTCTCCGGCGGCATGCGCCAGCGCGTCTCCGTCGCCCGCACCCTCGCCGCGAACCCGCGCATCCTCCTGCTGGACGAACCGCTCTCCGCGCTCGACGCCCTCACCCGCGCCACCCTCCAGGATGAAATCGTCGATATCTGGCAGAAAACCGCACCACCGTCATCTGGATCACCAATGATCCGGACGAAGCCATCCTCGTCGCCGACCGCGTCATCCCGCGTCATCCCGCTGCTCCCCGGAGCGCACGGAGCCACCCTCGGCACCGAAATCCCCGTCGCCATCCCCCGCCGCCGCTCCCAGCTCGCGCGGGAGGAAATGAAAGTCGAGGTCTGAGCGGTTTCCATAGTTGTTGAGCCCTTACGGTTGGATCAGGTGAACTGAAAATCGGTCGATACCGCGCTGCGGCTTTCCGCCCTCTTTACGGAGCGCTGGATTCATCCGGCCCGCGCAGCGTGGGGATGATGGGAGGACGATGGGAAGAATCCGCACTTATCAAAGCCTTGCGATGCTCCCCGTCGGGTTCCGGTTGTCCGGCATGATCAAGGCTTCTTCCGCGTTTCATCACCAGCGGCGTGGTCGGGGACCTTCACGAAGGCGACGGAATCAACGATGACCTTGCCGTCCGTTCCGGTGGTATCCAGCGTCACCGTGTGGATCCTCGACGCCAGAAACCGATAAGTCCCCACCGGAACGGCGAATCCGAATTTTGATCCCTGTTTCATATTCCATCCAACTTTGGCGATGCCGTCGGCATGGTCGATCACCACGGGAACGTTAGAGGCACGGTCCTTGCCCGGCTTGTAAAGCAACGAGATCTGATAACTTCCGTCTTCGGTGATCGGCAGTCTGAACTTGGCCTGCGAGGGCGACGCCGCACTGCCTGTGAGAAACTCGAACTCAAACAGACTGACGATACCGGTGGCGGACTCCTCCTTCCAGCTCCCGTTTCGGGAGAAATGTTCCTTGTCCGTGTAGGAGATGATGCTGCCAGTGAGTTTGTTGGTCTCCAGATCGATCCCATGGGTCGCCGTGCCTTCCGGGCCGACTTCTTTGACAAATGGCGGCGTGATCACGGCTTAGGATGACCGGTTGCCGGCCTGGATGACATTCTGGTTCCCCCCGAAGATCACCTTCACCGGACCGCCCACGCTGTTATAGATCCAGTTGTCCTTCACCGTGGTATTGCTGGTGTCCCAATCCAGGAAAATTCCGTTGGCGAGTTTCCGCTCCGGCTCGCCGCCGGGTTTCCAGATGTAACCCCAGGCGTCGTAAAGCCAGTTGTTGAGAATATGGTTGGGCGCGTTGAGGGTGTTCATCGTGGCGAAGTGGATGCAACCGCCATCAATGGTGGTCTGCATGGCATTGTGGATGTGGTTGTATTCTATCACATTACCACCCTGGTTGCGGAAGGCGAAGACGCCGTTGCGCGAAAGATCGTTGAAGAGATTGTGGGCGATGTAGTTGCCAGGCGCCATCGTCATGCTGAACGGACGCGAGTCCAGATGCACCCCGCCGCCGTAGTAGCGGATCCGCCCGCAATGCTCGACGGTGTTGCGCGTGATGCGGTTGAGGACCGGCGCGACCTTGGCAGCGGCCTCGCCCGGCGATGTCAATCCGGCCGGTTTCTGAATTGACGCCGGTGACGGTGTTCCATTGGTTGAAGAACCTCGACTGCGGAACCACGTTGATCTGGGCATCGGCAGCGGTTCCCCAGCTTGCCTTGATCGAGGAGCGCTCGACAACAAGATGGTCGAACGCACCCTTGGGGTTGCCCACGGCACCCGTCGCATAAAGAAATGGATTACTCTCCGTGACGTTGGGATAGCGGGCCCTAACCGCCCGACGACCGTCGACAAATAACTGCCGGAAGTTCCACAAGTCCTTC
>JAIFNK010000150.1 GCA_020047775.1 Akkermansia sp.
TTCTCAAACTGCTAACCGGCGAAGTCAGGCCTGAAGCGGATCCCGCGACAAGTTGCCGTTTGTTCGGCGAAGAGCTTTGGTCTCTTGAGGAACTCCGCCACCGGATCGGCGTGGTGATGCCGGAGGAAGTCGAGCGCTTCGATCCCGGCGAACTCGCCCGCGATGCCGTGCTCTCGTCCCTGCGCGGCGCTTACGGTCGGACGCGGGACATGCGGTTTTCCCAAACCGACAAGGAACACGCCCTGCGGTCCATGGAATTGCTGGGAGTCGCGGACCTGGCAGACCGGGAGTTCGGAACACTATCCTCCGGTGAACGGCGGCGCATCCTTATCGCCCGCGCCCTTGTCCATGATCCCGAAGTGCTGGTGCTCGACGAACCTTCCACCGCCCTCGATTTCGCCGCGGCCCTCCAGCTCACCGGCACACTGCGATCCCTGCTAGAACTGGGACGGGATCTCGTGCTCGTCACCCACCACCCCGGGGAAATCCCTCCGGAAATCCAACGCATCGTCCTGCTGCAAAACGGCAGGATCTTCGCCGACGGTGACAAGCGGGACGTCATTACCTCCGCCCGCCTGAGCGAACTCTATCAAGTCGAACTCCGGGTCTTCTGGAACAACGGCTGGTGCGACGTCCGTCCCGCGTAGTTTTCCCGAAGCCACCATGAATCACCAATCCGCCTTGTTCCGATACCGCGCCTCCATGCTTTTATTCATCGTCGGCCTGGTGATCAGTGGAGTGACGGCGTTTCCACTGCTGTGGGAACTGAGGATCCTGTCGCAGCTGCTGGGAGTCGGCGCAGCGACATCTCCCGAGGGATACAGCGGTCTGCAATTCTGGATTCTCACCGTTCGGCACGGACTGGAAGCCACCTACGCCGATTTCCCGTGGATCGCCTACGGCACCGACTGGCTGGCATTCGGCCACCTTGTCATCGCAGCGTTCTTCATCGGTCCTTTCATCAATCCACTTTCAAGTCGGGCGACGATTTACACCGGCATCGCCGCGTGCCTGGCAGTCATTCCCCTCGCCTTGATCTGCGGACCGATTCGCGGCATCCCGTTTTACTGGCGTTTGATCGACTGCTCGTTCGGCGTGATCGGAATGATCCCGTTGATCTACTGCCTCAGACAGATCAAGAAAATGGAAGCGGCAAATCCTGATGGGTCCAGGACTAACGCTCGTTGATCCAGCCCGCCCCACCACCTTCATGACCAAGCGCGCACGAAATCGACTCATCGCCGGCCTGGTCATCTTCCTGCTAGTGGGAGTGACGGCAAGCCAGCTTCCACGCATCGGCGCGGCGTTGATCCTGCATCCCCCACACCGCCGGGTCACGGCCGAGCCGCCGCCGCAGTGCCATGCGGTCACATTCAAGGGCGACGGAGTCAGCCTCCAAGGCTGGCGCGGCGACGCGACCGGCAAACATCGGGGAACCTTGATCTACCTCCACGGCGTCGCGGACAACCGCGCGAGCGGAGCGGGCGTGATCAGCCGTTTTCAAAAACGCGGATTCGACGTGGTGGCCTACGACAGTCGCGCCCACGGGGAATCCGGAGGCGATGCGTGCACTTACGGCTATTTCGAAAAAGAGGACCTCCGGCGGGTGCTGGATACCGTTCGTCCGGGCCCCGTCATCCTGGTCGGCAGTTCGCTCGGAGCGGCGGTAGCCCTTCAGTTGGCGGCAACCGACAAACGTGTCTCCGCGGTGGTCGTCGCGGAATGTTTTTCGGATCTCAAGACCGTGGTGACGGAGCGTGCCCCGTTTTTCTTCTCTCCCGGAGTCATCCGACGGGCCATCCGGCTCGCCGAACAACAAGCTCAATTCCAGATAGAATCCGTTAGTCCCGCGGCGGCAGCCCGGACAATCAAGGCCCCGGCGCTCGTCATCCACGGTGCCGCCGACTCGGACACCCCGCCGGATCACTCACGCCGCATTTACGCCGCGCTTGACGGTCCCAAGCAGTTGATTCTCGTGCAGGGAGCCAGCCACAACGAATCCCTTCAGGGAACGGTCTGGGCGGATATCGAACGCTGGATCGACGAAGCTCTTGCCCCCAAGTCGGGCGGTTAGGGCTGTCTGACGAAGGATCAGCCGGGAATCAAGTGCTTCACCGCATCGCGCTCTTCCTTGAGCTCGGCAATGGTGAGATCGATCTTTTCCTGGCTGAACGCGTCGATCGGCAGACCTTGCACGACTTCCCATTTGCCGTTCTCAATCGTACGAATCGGCATCGAGGCGATGAGGCCTTTTTCAATGCCATAGGAACCGTCCGAGCAGACCGCGACGGAATGCCAGTCGCCGGCCGGAGTCGGAGTGATCAGGCTTTTCACGGTGTCGAGCGCGGCATTCGCGGCGGAGGCGGCGGAGGAGGCACCGCGGGCCTTGATGATGGCGGCACCGCGCTGTTGGACGGTGCTGATGAAGTCGCCCTTGAGCCATGCGACATGGGAAATCACGTCCGTGACCGGACGGCCGTTGATTTTGGCATTGGTGAAATCCGGATACTGGGTGGCCGAGTGGTTGCCCCAGATGCAGAGGTTGGTGACCTTGGATGGATGGACGCTGGCCTTCTTGGAGAGCTGGCTCTTGGCGCGGTTTTCATCGAGCCGGGTCATCGCGAAGAAGCGGTCCTTGGGCACGCCCTCGGCGTTGTTCATGGCGATGAGCGCGTTGGTGTTGCAGGGATTTCCAACAACTAACACGCGGACATCCTTGGCGGCGTTTCTGGCAATCGCCTTGCCCTGGCCGGTGAAAATCTTGCCGTTGATGCCGAGCAGGTCGGCACGTTCCATCCCGGCCTTGCGCGGTACCGAGCCGACGAGAAGCGCCCAGTTGGTGCCCTTGAATCCTTCGTTGAGATCCGAGGTGCCGACGACTTCATTGAGCAGCGGGAACGCGCAGTCATCGAGTTCCATGATGACGCCCTGCAGCGCGGCCATGCCGGGCTCGATCTCGATCAGGCGGAGATTGACCGGTTGGTCCGGGCCGAAGACGAAGCCGGAAGCGATGCGGAAAAGAAGCGCGTAGCCGATCTGGCCAGCCGCGCCGGTGATGGAGACGGTAATGGGAGTTTTCATGAGAAGTGGTGAAGCTGAGAGCTTGGATGTGAGAGAAAGGGAAGAGTTTTAACCACTGATTGCACTGATTACACAGATTAAGAAATGATGTGCGATGGGCAAAAGGGCAAAACTCGCGTCTTTAAATCAGTAAATCAGTGGTCAAAATTCTACATATTGACAGGAAGAGATCCTGTATGGTGAAGCAGACTATTTAACCGCAGCAAGGATCTGCTCGGTGAGCATTTGCACGAGCTTTTCGGCTTCCGGGTCGAGCTTGCCGCCGCCGGATGGAGGGGATTTGTCAGGAATCTGGCAGACGGTGCCGGGGCTGAATTCGGCGTTGTCGCAGAGCTGGCATTCGGTCCAGTTGGCGCGCTTGTCTTCCATGCCGAGCACCTTGCGCAGCGCGATGAGTTCCTTGGCCTGGCCACCGGTAATGGTAAGAAGTTTGCCGCCATTGAGCTGCGAGGCAACCCAGATGGTTTTGCAATAGGACTCGACGTTTTCCATCTTCCAATAGGAATCCTCGATGTCCTTGCCCCAGGTGATGACACCATGGTTCACCATCAGAACGGCCATGTGATCGACGGCGGCATCTCCAACAGCCACCGCGTTGGCAGGCGTGCCGGGAGTTTCATATTTGGACAGGCCGATCTGACCGAGGAAGACCTCGGCTTCGGGAATCATGCAGGTCGGCGGTTGGACACCGGCGACGGCGAAAGCGGTGCCGTGCGGCGGGTGCGCGTGGCAGCAAGCCTTGGCCTTGGGCTGGCGCTTCATGATCGCAAGGTGGGTCATGCACTCGGAGGTGCGCTTGTATTTGCCGGCGAGTTGCACGCCTTCCATGTCCACAAGGCACATTTGCTCGAGTGTCATGAAGCCCTTGGAAACGAGGGTCGGTGTGCAGAGCACGAGGTTGTCGCCGACGCGGATCGTTAGGTTGCCACCATTGCCGTCGGTGTATTCACGCGCCCACATGCGCTTGCCGATATCCACCATGCGTTGCTTCAGTTCGACGATGGCCGGGGAATGGAAGAACGCGTGGATCTCGTCCGGAGTCTTCGGGTCCTTGCCGGGGGTCCACTTGAATTCGTAGTCGGGAAGGATCGGCTCGGCGTAGGCGGCTGGCGCGGACGGGCTAGCGGATGAGCCACCGGCGCGGACCGGGCCGATGCCGTCGCGGAGAACGTCCTTGGCGGATGGCGTGAGAACCGAGCCTTTCGGAAGATCAGCAGCGGTTTTCCCGGATTTCAGGTGGGCTTCGATATCAGCGGCGGTGAAGACTTTGTTGCTCATGTGGTTCAGCGGTTAGGAATCGGAAATGGGTGGTTCGTAGGAAAGCGAGTCGAAAATGGCGACGGTGATCGCGTCGATGGGAATGGGAAAATCAAAGGGCGCGGTGGCTTCGGCACCCTCGACGATGCCGACGATGTCACCGTCACCGGCACCCATGTTGTCGTAGGCGACGAGGCTGGACTGGCTGGTCAGGGCCGGTGCCTTTTTGCACGCGTCATTGAATTGCGCGGCATCCAGCGGATTGACCATGAGCCAGCGACCGCCTTTGAAGGAGGGATCTTGGACACTCAGGGTCACTCGACCGATGACTTGGGCTACGCGCATTCTGTTGGATTTGAGATCTGAAATTTGAGATTTGAAATTCAATCCACGACTCCCTGGATGAAATTACGGATGGGAGACTTTTCGTCGTGGACGATGTGGCGGGCACCGAGACCGTCGGTGGAAACCATGACCTTCGAATGAAGGCCGGCCCCGAAGAGGTCGATGGCAACCATCGGGGCTCCGATCAGTCCCAACTCGGGGTCGAGAGCCTGGCACAGCATCATCTTGTGCCCCTTGAGAGAGGGGTGGGAATGACTGCTGACCGCGTGGCCGACGACTTGAGCGAGGAACATCAGGTTAGATAATGCGGAGGTTTTCGACGAGCACGCAGCGGCGGACGCGGGTGAAAGTCTTGGGAGTGGTGATCCCCTCGCCCGTCGTGGTGGCGATGGAGTAGGAAAGATAGCCCTCGCCACCCAGGCCGAGGCCGGCGACGGACGCGCCGTTCTTGACGAAGATGGTGGTGTCCATTTCCTTGGCCATGTAGGTCATGTGATCGACGTCCTTGGTGTGGATGATGGCGGAGTGGCGGTAGTTGTGCTCGGCACGCTTGGCCTCGCGGACGCCGGTTTCGAAGTCGGGCACCGAAACGATCGGCATCATCGGCATCATCTGCTCTTCCTGGACGAACGGATGGTCGGCATCGGTCTCGGCGAAGAGAAGCTGGGTGCCGGCAGGGATGCTAGCTCCAGCGTGCTGGGCGAGCACGCTTGGATCGGCACCGACGAGAGCGCGGTTGACGGAGGCGTGCGAGCAACCACCGCCCTCGCCGGGCTTGAACGTGAATGCGGCTGCGGTGAGGCGCTCGAGTTCCTGCGAGTTGAGACGGGCGGCACCAGCCTTGGTGAGCTCCTCACAGAATTTGTTGAAGACAGAGCCGACGACGAAGACGACTTTTTCTCCGATGCAGAGCAGGTTGTTATCGAACGCGCCGCCTTCGATGACGTTGCGGGCCGCGCGGGCAAGGTCGGCGGTGGCATCGACGACGACAACGGGATTTCCCGGGCCGGCGCAGATCGCGCGCTTGCCGGATTTCATCGCCGCGTTCACAACGGCCGGGCCGCCGGTGATGGCGAGCAGGTTGACGAGCGGGTTCTTGCAAAGCAGGTCGAAGGACTCGATGCTCGGCGACTCGATGGTGGTGATGATGTTATCAATTCCGATCTCGCGGAAGATCGCTTCGTTGTAAGCGCGCACGGCCATGGCCGCGCTGCGGGCGCCGCCGGGATGCGGATTGAAGACGATGGAATTTCCGGCGGCCACCATGTTGATGACGTTGCCGGTGAGAGTGGGGACCGAGTGAGTGACTGGTAGAATCGCGCCGATCACGCCGAAGGGCGCGTATTCCTCCAACGTAATGCCACCGTCACCGCTCATCGCGTAAGGCTGGAGCCACTCGGTGCCGGGGACGTTCTTGGTGATGAGGAGCTTGCCGATCTTGTGGTCGAGGCGGCCGATCTTGGTCTCCTCCATTTCGAACTTGCCCCATGGCTCGGCGTTCGCAACGGCCATGCCCTTGACGATTTCGATCACCTTGGCGCGGCCGGCAACTCCGAGTTTTTTCAACTGGAGATGGGCGTCGGTGGCGGCGTGGGCGGCCTTGTCAACGCAGGTGAAAACCCCGCGCTGGCCGGATCCCCCGCTGCAACCGCAGCCACAGGAGGACGACTTGGCGGCGGCAGGTGCCGGAGCGGTCTGCACACCGGTGGTTGCTAGACGGGAAATGACCGATTCGACGACGGAGCGAAGGGTTTCTGGATCGAGAGTTTTCATGCGGAAAATTGAAATTTTAAAAATAGCACGAGGCCTTGTCGGTTAAATCGACAGACGGGACTAACCGCCTTTGTAAACGGTTTTGCCGAGGACTTCGACGCGGTCAATGATCGCGACGATGGCGGCATCCACCGGGATGAGCTTCAGCCCCTGCGCGGCACGGGCCGAGCTGCCCTGACAGAAGAGCACGAGTTCGCCCTCACCGGCACCCACCGTGTCGATCGCGACAATGGTGTTCTGCCCGTCCTTGAATTTGGACGGATCCTTGTCGTCAACGAGTTTGGGACGAAGCAGGAGAAGTTTCCTTCCGACCATGAGCTCGTCTTTTTTCGTCGATACGACTTGTCCGATGACTTCTGCGAGAAACATCCGGGGTTGAGGAATGACCGCGCCTGCAAGCGGTTAGGATCGCAGGCGCGGCGGGGTTGAGTTACTTGCGTGGAGCGCGGGCGGCGGTGCCTGGATCCTTGGGAAGAACGCCGTCGATGGCGTCATCCGGACGGGCGATGACATGGGCGCTGATGACTTCGCCGGACTCGGAAGCGGCGGCGGCACCGGCATCGAGCGCGGCTTTGACCGCGGCGACATCGCCGGTGACGACTGCGTTGCACATCGCATTACCGATTTGCTTCATCGGTCCGACGAGTTCGACGTTTGCGGATTTGAGCATCGCGTCCACGCCGACGACGAGACAGGCGAGGCCACGGGTTTCGAGGAGTCCAACTGCTTGTTTGGCCATGGTAGTATTAGTTTGGTGTGAGTTGTGAGAGGTGAGAATGAGAGACGGTTAGGAAAGCTTGCGATAAACCTCGCGGGCGAGAACAAGTTCCTCGTTCGCCGGGATGACGATGATTTTCACGGAGGAGTCGTCGGTGCTGATGACGGACTCGGTAGCGCGGCAGGCCTCGTTTTTCGCAGGGTCCAGGTGAATGCCGAACGCTTCGAGGTCCTTGCAGACCGCGGCACGGGTGGCGGCGCCGTTTTCACCGATGCCCGCGGTGAAGACGAGGGCGTCAAGGCCGCCGAGCTCGAATTGGAAGGCACCGGTCCAGTGACGGATCGAATGAACGAGCGAGTCGATGGCAAGTTGTGCGTCGGGATTTCCTTCGAGCGCGGCAGCATTCACATCGCGAATGTCGTTAGAAACCCCGGAGAGCCCCAACAGGCCAGACTCCTTGGTCAACTGGCGCTCCGCTTCGTCCAAGGAAATTCCGAGAGTGCGCATCGCATAAGGAATGGCACCGGAGTCGAGATCACCCACGCGGTTGTTCTGCGGGAGACCGCTTTGCGGCGAGAAGCCCATGCTGGAACCGATGGCGACACCGTTGCGGATGCCGGTCACGGAACTCGATCCGCCGAGGTGGCAGGAAATTACGCGGAACGGTTTTCCTTCAACCGGTTGCGGCCCGTCCAGATAGAGACGGCGGACGATTTCCGCCACGTCCTCGCGCCCGCAGAGTTCGGCAGAACGCTCGGCGATGAACTTGTGGCTCGCCCCGTGGAAGCCATAGCGCCGGATGCCGATGTCGCGCCATACACTGGGAATGGCATAGGAGTAGGATGCCGGACTTGTCCACTGATAGAACGCCGTTTCAAACAGCGCGACGAGGCGGGCGTTAGGCAGTGATTTCTCAAACTGCGCGATGCCCGCCGCATACGGTGGATTGTGAGCCGGTGCGACGGCGGTGAATCCCTCGAGCGCGGCGATGACCTGTTGATCGGCCATTACGCAGCCGCTGAGATCCTTGCCAAGAACGGTCTTGAATCCCACCGCCTCGATTTCGTCCGGGCTGGCAATGACGCCGTCGCGCTGAAGCGCGGTCAAGGCGTCATCGATCACCGCGGCGTAGTCGGTCACCCGTTCGTAGCCGCCCTTGGCAATCACCTCGCCGCCGTTCCCGTCCATGCGGAAGAGACGGTATTTGAACGAGGTGGAACCCAGGTTGGCGACGAGGACGAGCATCTTCGGATTTGAGATTTGAAATGTCAGATTTGAAATGTCAGATCAGCCGATCCAACCGCCGAGCTTCGACAAATCGTCGTGCGGACGTGGGATGACTTGCACGGAACTGACAGTGCCGAGCTTGGATGCGGCGGCGGCAGCAGCGTCGAGGCCGGCTTTGACTGCGGCGACGTCGCCAGTGAAGAAACCGGTGACGAGACCGGAACCGATTTTCTCCCAGCCGGTCATTCTGATGTCGGCGGACTTGAGAGCCGCGTCTGAGGCTTCCACCAGGGAGATGAATCCTTTGGTTTCGATGATGCCGATTGCTTGTTTAGCCATGGTAGTAAGAAGTTGAGTGTTGATGGTTGAGAGGCAAAAGAATCTCAGGCGATTCCGAACTGGCTGAGAAGCTCGGGATGCGGACGGGCGATGACGTGGGCGGCAACGAGCTCGCCGACACGGCCGGCGGCTTCCGCTCCGGCATCAACGGCGGCTTTCACGCTGCCGACGTCGCCCTTGACGAGGACGGTCAGGAAGGCACCGCCGATTTGGATTTGGTTGATGATTTGGACGTTGGCGGCTTTGGCCATTGCGTCTGTGGCTTCGACGCTGCCGACGTAGCCTTTGGTTTCGATCATGCCGAGTGCAGTGCTCATATTGTTGGTTAGTGATGTGGGATTGGATTGAGATTACTTGGTGAGTTCGCAGAAAGTGTCGGGCTTGAGGCCGCAGGCGTTGCCCTCGTCGGTGTCGATGTGGACCTCGAGTTTGAACGACGGATCCACGCGGACGACGAGGTTGTCGAAGGTCATGCCCAGCGGGCCGTGGACTTTCAACTTCATGGTATCGAGATGTTTCACCCCATAATAAGAGGCGTCGTCCGGATGCATGTGGACGTGCGGCTGGGCGCGGATAACTCCATCGGGTAATTCGAAATAGCCGTTAGGACCCATCAACATGCAACCGGGAGTGCCCTTGATGTCGCCGGACATGCGGACCGGAATGTCGAAACCAAGGGCGATCGCGTCGGTATAAGCGAGCTCGACCTGGTTGAGAGTCCGGCAAGGTCCGAGGATACGCAGGTTGGAAATCACCCGGCTGCGCGGACCGATCAACGTGATGGACTCCTTCGCCGCGAATTGGCCATGCTGGTAGAGTCCCTTCATCGGCGTGAGCTGGTGCCCTGGGCCGAAAAGCGCCTCAACGGCTTCCTGCGTGAGGTGGCAATGCCGTGCTGAAATATTGACCAGCAACGCGTTGGGTGCCTTTGACGCGGCGGGCAGGGACAAACCGAGGCTTGCATAAACCTGCTCGCGAACGAGGTGTTCAACGACTGCGCGGGGCGTGGATTGGGAGATCGGTGCGGCCATCTGTGCGCCTTTGATCGGCGGATTGGTTTGACAAGTCAACCAAAAAACCAAAAATTCCCAACGAAACAAAGATTTTCACGAATCATGCTCGCCATCGACCGCCAACGCCGGATTTTAGAACTCCTCAACGGATCAGGCTCGTTGCGCACTACGGAAACCGCGGCGGATCTTGGAGTCACGGATGAAACCGTCCGCAAGGATTTCGAGATCCTCGAGAAACGCGGCGAGCTGATCCGGACCCACGGCGGGGCGAGTCGCCCGGAGCGAATCCGCGGAGAACTCCCCTTCACCGAGCGCCAGGCGATCCGGCGGGAAGAAAAGCAGGCGATCGTCCGCCTTGCCGCGAGCCGGATCCAGGCGAACGAGACGATTTTCCTCGATGCGAGCTCGACGGTGTTGACGCTCGCGGAATACCTGCCGGACCTGCCGCTGACGATCCTGACCAACGCGCTCAACGTCTTCACCGCGCTGGCGGACCGGCCGAATCTGGATCTGATTTGCACCGGCGGCCTGTTTGACTCCAAGTCGCGCTCGTTCATCGGACTCACTGCCGAGAAATCCCTGCAACGCTATAACATCCACCGGATGTTCTTCTCGGGAAACGGACTGCACCTCGAGCGCGGCGTCAGCGAGAGCAACGCGCGTCAGGCGGCTTTCAAGGAGCGGGTCATCGCCAACGCGGAGGACGTCGTTTTCCTGGCAGACCATTCCAAACTTGGCCAAAAGGCCGCCTTCTTTTTCGCACAAGTCGCGGACCTCAGCTGCCTGGTCACCGACAAGACGGCTGATCCGGAGTTCGTCGAGCAATTGCAGGGCCGCGGAGTCGAGGTGTTGCAGGGAAGCTGAACCGCCTGACGCGCGACTGACGAAGCGTGACGGAAATTTATTGAAATTCCTGTCACGCGGCTTGCCGCCCGCGCCAACAAGGGGTGATGAATGCATGCCGCACCCACCCACTTATGAATCCGGAATCCATGGCCATTCCGCCTGCCGACCGGCAGACCTTCGCCGCTTTGGCACGCGATCACCACCGTTGCCTGCTCATCTACGCCCGGGCGCTGTCCCGCAATGAGGCCACCGCCGCCGATCTCGTGCAGGATGCCTTCATCGCCGCCTGGCGCAATCTCGGCCGCTTCGATGTCACCCGCGATTTCGGGGCATGGCTGAGAGGAATCATCCGCAACAAATGGCGCGAGCATCTCCGCCGCCACGCCCGCGAAGTCGATGTCGATGACGCGACTCTCGAAGCGTGGGAATCCCGTTTCGCACAATGGGACGCCAACCCCGGCACGGGAAACACCGACCTGCTCGTCACGCTCGACGACTGCCTGAAACACCTGCCGGATGCGATGGCCGATGCCGTGCGCCGTTTTTACTACCTCGAAGAACCCGGGGAAATGATCGCCACCGCCCTCGGAATCGACACCAGCACTTTCCGAAAACGCCTTGAGCGCGCCCGCCATGCCCTGCGCAACTGCCTTGACCGCAAAACCCCTAACAACGCTAACCGATGAAAACCACTCCCGACTCATACGAGATGCCGCCAGGTGGCGATGACCGCCTGATGGACGCCCTGCTGCGCGAACACGCCCGTGCCGGCACAAACGCGGATGAAATTTTCCTCACCCGCCTCACTGCATCGCTCGACGCGGAAACCGCAGCGTTGCCGGCAAACCCGACCGTCAAGCGCCCGTCACATCGACTCGCGTGGTCGCTGGGCCTTGCCGCCAGTGTGGCACTCGCTGCCGGGCTGCTATGGAAAAGCCCGCGCGCCGGCAAACAGCCGGAAATCCAGGCCGCGGCGCTTGTTGCCGAAAGCGGAATTTCCCTACAAACAGAGCTTCCTCCGGAACTCATTGAGGGAACTCCCAAGCCTATCAACTTGCCAAGCCTGGTGCAGGCCCCCACCAAAGCCCCGGAGTTTTTCGTCCCGGAAGGCACCGTCCTGCTATCCCGCGGGAAACCCGTGACCAGCAGCGATAACAACCCGATCATCGGCAGTCTCGACTTGATCACCGACGGCGACAAGGACGCGGGAGAAGGCTATTTCGTGGAACTGCTCGATGGCCTCCAGTGGGTCCAGATTGACATGGAAAAAAGCTCCTCTATCCATGCCATCTGGCTCTGGCACTTCCATTCGCAGCGGCGTGCCTATCACGACGTGATTGTCCAGATCTCGGATGACCCGCAATTCAAAA
>JAIFNK010000133.1 GCA_020047775.1 Akkermansia sp.
GGTGGAAGACCGGAACACGTTTGTGCTACGCCGCATCAAGCCGAAAAAGCCCGTGGTTAAAGGGGAAAAGCCCTTAACTTGACGCGCATGGGCGGCGGGGTTCACCATCGACTATGTCAGCCCCAAGGGCGGCAAGGCCCCCATCGATGGAAATGACATGAGCGACCCGATCAACAAGGCGTTCATGGGGAATCCCGCCAACGTCAAAGCCATCGAAAACACGCTGCGCCCCGAGGAGGTGAAGCCGGACATTTACTCCGCCATCTTCTACGCCGGTGGCCACGGCACCATGTGGGACTTCGCGGACAACGTGGAACTCGCCCGCATCGGCGCTGCCATCTATGACCGCGGCGGAGTCGTCGGCGCGGTCTGCCACGGCCCGGCCGGATTGGTGAATCTCAAGCTGGCCGACGGCAGCTATCTGGTGGCTGGCAAGAAGGTCGCGGCCTTCACCAACGAGGAGGAACGCGCAGTGGAACTGGACAAGGTGGTGCCGTTCCTACTCCAGGACAAGCTCACCGAACGCGGCGCGAAACACCAGCCCGCCCCCGAAATTCGAGGCCAAGGTGGTCGTGGACGGGCGTCTCGTCACTGGCCAGAATCCGGCCTCCGCCACCGGCGTGGGTGAGGAAATTGCCAAATTGTTAGCCGTTCCCGCCAAGTAAGCGGGCGGTGCTTTTTTATTTCGTGAAAATCAACTTCACGCCCGCGATCAGCAGCACCACCGCCAGCAGACGTTTGATCAGCGCATGATCGAAACGCCGGCTGCCATAATACGAACCCGCCGTGCCACCGGCGATCGCCGCCACCGCCAGTGCGATGGCGAACGCCGGTAACCGCTGCGTGTTGCTCAGATTTCCCAACAGCCCTGAAGCCGAGTTCACCAGAATGAACAGCGCTGACACCGCCGCCGCGTTTTTCGTTTTCGCCCAGCGCATGAAAATCAACAGCGGTGTTAGGAATATTCCGCCGCCGGTGCCTGTCAGGCCGGCCAGCAGGCCCAAGCCCGCGCCAAGGGAAATCGCTGCCGCACGCGACGGCTCGCGTGCCACCGAATCATCGGCCGGCCGCCAGAAAAACCGCGCCGCCGAGAATAACAGCACCACTCCCACCAGCACCTTGAAGACATGCGTCGGTAGATTCAGATAGCCGCCAAGAAACGCCATGGGCACCGCTAACAGCGCAAAGGGCCAGAACAGCGACCATGAAAAATATCCGGCCCGCCAGAATTGCCAGGTGCCGATGCCCGCCACCAGGATGTTCAGCACCAGTGCCGTCGGTTTGATGTCCGCAGTCGCGAGGCTGAAAAGCGTCATCACCGCGATGTAACCGGACGCCCCCGCATGGCCGACGCAGGAATAGAGAAACGCCACCACCAGGATTGCCAGGGTGAGGAAAGGGAGGTGCTCGGGTGACATCGGATGAGGAGTGGCGACAATCCTGTCGCCACAAAGGATCGGTTCGTAACAGGAAAAAAATGCACCATCATCACGAAAACAAAATGCCGTTTACGAACTTCGCCACGTGTTCGGGGCATTTCGAGTGTTTTGGCGAGATCGCGATCAACTGTCGTGGATGAGGATGGAAAGTCTTTGAGAAGAGCTTCGCGCGCTTCAAAGGCCTCTCATCCGCCAGCACCACAGGAGTGTGGTGCCTCCTTGGCGCATCTCCTCAGCGCTTCGTGCGGAGTTCCTGTTGCAGTCGCTCCACTTGGTCCAGCAGGTCGAGGATGAGCTTGAGCCCGGATAGATTCGCCTCGCAGGTGCTGCGCAGGTAGTCGATGCGGCGGAGCGTGTGCACGGCTTCGTCGTCGAAGGCGGCTGGCTGGAGCAGGCCGTGTTCCTGATAGTGCAGGATGGTTTGCGAGGAGACGCCGGTGATTTCGGCGACCGTTTCGAGGGTGTAGGTCGCCTGCTCGTCGGGGTCATAGAGCGGCGGGTCGTTCCCGGGGTTCATGGGGGTGGGTTGGTCCGAGGGTTGAATTTCGAGACGCTGCGGAGTTTCTCCCAGAGGGCGGTTTCCTCCGCAGTGTGCTTGGTGGGGAGGTGGATGGTGAGGGTGGCGTGGAAGTCGCCGCGCTCGCCGGTTTTCCCCTTGGGCAGGCCGCGGCCGCGGACGCGGAGCTGCTGGCCGTTCTCACTGCCGGCGGGGATGCGGAGTTTGATGTTTCCATCGAGCGTCGGCACGGTGAGTTCGGTGCCGAGCACGGCTTCCCACGGGGCGAGATCGAGGTCGTAATAAAGATCGGAGCCTTCGGTGTGGAAATCCGGATGGGCGGCGTGGCGGACTCGCAGATAGAGATCGCCGGCGGGTGCGCCGCCGCTGCCGGGCTCGCCTTGGCCGGGGACGCGGATGCGTTTTCCGGAGATGACACCGGCGGGAATGCGGACTTGGAAGGTGTGGGTCTCGACCTGGCCGGTGCGCGGGTTGGTCATTTGCAGCGAGATCGGGCGGATGTCGCCGTTCATGATTTCTTCGAGCGTGACGAGGATGTCGCCCTCCACGTCGTTGCCCTTGCGCTCGCGGGCGGCGGCGGGGCCTTGGCCGCTTTCCGGGAATCCATAACGGCTGCCACCGCTGAAGAACTGCTCGAAAAAGTCGCTGAAGCCGGTGCCCCCGAAGTTGAACTCGCGACCACCGCCGGACGGTGCGGCACGGCGACCGCCGAAGCCGGCTTGCGGGTTGTCCCAGTCGGCTCCGAGCTGGTCGTATTTTTTCCGCTTCTCGGGATCGCTCAGGACTTCGTTGGCTTCATTGATCTCTTTGAATTTTTCCTCGGCGGCCTTTTTGTCCTTGGCGACGTCCGGATGGTGTTTGCGGGCCATTTTGCGGAACGCCTTCTTGATGTCGGCGGAACTGGCGTCGCGCGGGACTCCGAGGATTTCGTAGTAGTCTTTGAATGCGGCGGACATGACGGTATGGCTCGCATTTAAGACGGAAATGAAGCGGGTGTCTAGGCAGCGGACGGCTTCGGGCGGATTAATTTCCTGGCGACCAGGACAGCGATGAGAGCGACGACGCTCCAACCGCTGGCGACGGCCCAGCGGGGGACGGGGATGGGCGCGGTGAAGCGGGTGGTGACCGGGCCCCGGATGGCTTGGGCGAGGGGGAAATCCCAGACCAGGGTGCGGCCGGAGTTCTCGGTGCGGGTGGCGTTGGACGAGGTCGCAGCCGCCGGCAGGTGGATGATGTAGGTGAGCAGCCGGTCCTTGAATTGCGAGACGGGCATGAAGGAGGATCCCGGCAACGCGTCGCCCGCCTTGATGGTGCGGGCGAAATCCACGGACAGGCCTTGCACCGCGACTTTGAAATCACCGGTTAGCCCGGTGGCGGAGGAGGGGAGTTGGTGCAGGGCGTCACCCTGGGAAATCTCTTTGAGGGCGAGGGCGGAGTCGAAGGAAGTGCGCACCCGGATTTTCATGCGGTCTCCCTCGGTGGTCACTTCGCAGGAGGAGGTGGAGATTCCCGGAGTGCTTTTCAGGAATCCTTCAATCATGCGGCGGACTCCGGTTTCACCGCCCTGGAATCGTGCTGCGGCGGCGGGCAGGGAATAGGCGACATCCGCCCGGCCGCTGCCGTCCGCGTTCACCCAGATTTCCTCGCGGCCGTCGATGCACGATGCTAACAAACCGGCGGCGGCGCAGGCGAGCAGACGGAGGATGGACCGTGGGAAATCCATTTCACATTTGCTGGTCGGCGCTGCGCATGAGGATGTCGCCCACCTCGACGTGGGCGGGCGCCTCAAGGATTGTGAGGATGGCCCAGGCGACGTCGCGGGCTTCAAGCATCTTCATGGCGGCGCGGGTCTGGACGAGGGATTGCTCGCGGCCGCGGAAGTAGGAGTCGAGCAGCGGCGTATCGACGAAGCCCGGGGACACGCAGGCGACCTGGATACGCGACTTCACGGACTTGAGCTCGGCGCGCAGCGCGTCGGTGATGGCTCTAACCGCGAACTTGGTGGGCGCGTAGAATCCGCCGGACGGCGGCACGCGGTGGCCGCTCATGGAGGAGACATTGACGATGCGGCCGCCGTGGTTAGGGAAGTGTTTGAGGGAAAGCTGGCAGCAGAGGGTGAGTGCCATCACGTTGACCCGCCACATTTCCTCCCAGTCGGCCGGGTTGCCGTCGATGATGCGCGAGAGGTAGGCCACGCCCGCGCAGTTGACGAGGCCGTCGATTTTTCCGAGTCCTTGGAAGATGGAGGAAACCTGCTCGCGCTGGGTGAGATCCGCGATGATGGGCGAGATGTAATCCGGGAGTTCCGCGGGTCGGCGGGTGACGCCGAGCACATTGGCACCCCGGTCGTAGAGGAGTTCGCAAAGCGCCTGGCCGATGCCACTGGACGCGCCGGTGACGAGCAGGGTTTTACCATGCAGGGATGTCATGCGGATACCGTGTCAGGTCCGGCGGGCAAGGGCAATGCTTGGAAAAGTCCGGGCAGGTCGGGCAAGTCGGAGGCGGAGTGGGCGGGCTGCGAGCAGATGATTTTCCCGTCGAGAAACAGGAAGGCTCCGGGCATCTGCATGCCGTCTCCGGCGAGGTGACCGAGGCCGCAGCCTTTGAAAATGGAAACCGCGCCGCGCCACCAGACGTGCGGGCCGAAGAGTTCGAGGAAACCGCCCTTGCCAAGGCCGAAGGCGCGGTAGAGCTCGCAGCGCGGATCGGCGATGCGGGTGACGCCGCTGCGCTCGCCGAGATACTCGGTTTCCTTGCCGCTCTGGAGCATGTGGACCAGGACGAGCTCGGCGCCATGGGCGTTTGATTCCTTTTGAATTCCTTCCAATCCGCGCAGGATCTGGCGGGTGAAGGTGCAGCCGAAGTGGCGGAGGAAGACCAATGCTAGCAGGTGGGATTGCGAGGCTTCTGCCAGGGATTTTCCGTTGGAGAGCGAGTAGCTGGCGGCCGCCTCGGCGATGCTCAGCGGTTCCGAACGGCTCGGCGGCACTCCGGCGTGAGCGCGCAGGCTGGCCCACAGGATCATGGCAAAGGGAAACCACCAGATGAGGTCGTTCGCGATCAGGAGACCGATCGAATTGAAGGGAACTTCCCCTTCATAAATTGCGAAGCCGAATCCGAAACCCGCGAGCGTGAACTTGATCAGGCCGACCAGCACGGTCATCCAGTTGGCAATGGGATTGCGGGCGGCGAGCAACAGGAAAACCCCGAGAATGCCGGTGATCGCGGCGATCAATTGCCAGAGCATCGGGTGGTTCGGTCGTTCGAAGCCATTCCAGTCGAACCAAAGATTCGGCCAGCAGACGGCCCACGCCGCGAACAAAGCATGATAAGTGCCAGCGACCCTGAGGACGGTCCGCATCCAGGACGGGGTCTCGCAGCGGCCACTTTTACAATCGAAAGACATGGCCGATGTTAAACGGCATTTCGGGACGCGCAATCGGCGGTTTTACGCCTGTTTCAGGCCGCCGATGAAGGCGGTGAAAAAGCGGGCGCCGTGCTCAAGCGCGGAAATTTCGATGAACTCGTCCACGGTGTGCGCCTGGTCGATGGAGCCCGGCCCGATGCAGATGCCCGGGATTCCGCCGCTTGATAGATGGGCGGCATCGGAAAACCACGGCGCACCCGCCAGGCCGGTGCGTGGGTCCGTGGCGAGCAGCAGTTGGATCATCGGGTGATCCGCCGCGGTCTCCATCGGCGGGTTTTCGTGGGGGTTCACGATCTCGACTGGCAGCTCGTGGAATTCGAGGGTGTCCTTGAGCAACTGGAGCGCGCCGCCCGCCGCCGCCAGCGCCGGAGTGATGCGGATGTCGATTTCCGCCTCGGCGAGGTCCGGCACGATGTTAGGCCGGGCGCCGCCGCGGATCATGCCGACATTCATCGTCGAGCGACCGAGCACGGGATGGAGGTAGGTGGCGAGTTGGGCGCCGAGGTGGTGGTCGAGTTGGTCGAGCGCGCGGGCGAGTTTGAGAATAGCATTCTCACCGCGCTCCGGCAGCGAGCTGTGCGCGGCCTTGCCCGTGGCCCGCAGGGTGGCCCACAGCGAGCCCTTGGTGACGTGAACGACTTGCATCGACGTCGGCTCGGCGACGAGCGCGAAGGTGTAATCCCGGCCGTGGCGTTTCACGAAATCCTTCGATCCCCACTGGCCGGATTCCTCGCCCATGAAGGCCACGAAATCGACGGCCACCGGCAGGTCAGCGAGTGCGTCCCGGTGTTCGTGGAGCGCCCACAGCATGGCGGCCATCGGGCCTTTTGTATCGCAGGCACCGCGGCCCCACAGCTTCCCGTCGCGGATCTCGCCGCCGAAGGGGTCCACGGTCATGCCGCCGACGCCGACGGTGTCGAGGTGCGGTCCTAACAAAATCCGCGGCCTGCCGTCGAGCGGTGCGAAGCGGGCGATGAGGTTCGGCCGGCCGGGTTTGATTTCCTCGAGGGAAACCTCCGCGCCGATGGATTCCAGCCAGCCGGAGAGGAAGACCGCGAGCGTTTCCTCGCCGGTGTGATCGGTGCCCGGTGCGTTGTCGGGATTGACCGAAGGGATGCGGACGAGTTGCTGGAGAAGGGAAACGACGTCTTGGCTCATGACAGGAGAATCGCCAGACCCGGCCGCGGGTGCAAGGTCTTAGAATATGCGGCGGTGGAATCGCGAACGGGGTGCCGGTTGAGCGGCACTGCGCTAGTCTAAACCGTCGAACATGGCGGCCCAATCGCTACTTAATGCATCTTTCAAGCGCACCAGCACAACGATGCTGGGCCAACGCTTGCCCGCTTCAATACTTTGGAAATAGCGCCAGCTGATTCCAACCTTCTCCGCAACCTTTTCTTGGGTCAGGCCAGCCTCGTTCCGCAGGCGGATAACGTTCTGCCCGAACTGTTTGAGGTGTTTTTCCGATGGCTGCCGCACAATTGATGGCAGCTTCCACTCTCGCTAAAATCGGAACACGATCACTTGGATCGTTTTTGTTCTTGTGGGTTCTATCTTGTGGAGATTGGATTCGACTGATTATTGCTGATCCGGCTGAGTTTGATCATATTTGATGAACAACAGAAATTCCACTTTTCCAAAGCCATGAAAACCAAGCTGAATCTTTTCATCATTTGCAATGCTTGCGCGGTGATTGCTGCTTATGGGCAAACCGAGCTGGCCAACAGAGGGACCAACGAGTCCAACGCCAACCACATTCCCTCCCCCCTCGAAGTCCCAGCTTTCAAACCGCCCACCCCCCCGGTGGAGAAAAAAGTCCCTGCAATGCGGGTGGACTCTACGGTCACAGTCCCCACGAAAAGCTCACGAACGCTAACCATCATTCGCGGTGAAGCCTCCACTTTGCCCGATTTGCCGTTGCCTGTCGTATCCAAACCAGAGGCATCGCGTGAATTGTCACCTGAAGAAATCGAAAAAGCCAAGATCGCTCGCAGGCACCAACTCAATCTTGGAGCCACCATTTACGACCACCAGTACAGCCAGGTCCGATGGCAGCATCCCGATACCGGCGAGTCTTACGAGGTGATTTGCGGATTCGATGTGGGATTGCTGGCGGGCATAGGTGGGTTCGTACACAAGAACGAATCCTACACTCTGATGCTGATGCATTCCGACTGTGACACATCCAAAATCCGCCAGCTGTCTCAGAAGTGGCCACCAGATTTTTCCGAAATCCCGGCAGGTTCGATCACAGTGGTGAAAGGAAATCCCGATGATCCTGTCGGCATGGCCCCGATCACTATGGTCCGGGGCCTCATCTCCAGTGAAAAATCGAAGCTGAACACCTATCAAGCTGCCCGCCGACAATACCAAACGGCCGCCGCCGAGTGGGAGAAAGCTCATCCAGTGGTGCCACGCGACGAGACCTTCTGGTTCAAACCGCACCGGGGTAGCCGTTATCTCGCCAATCCTAATCCTGAAGCTGCCGCGAGATAATCTTTTTGCACCCCATTTTCATGAAATCATTTCTCATCTTCCTGCTCGGTCTTCTACTCTTCTCCGCATCCATCCCGGCGCAGAATAACGGTATCCCCCAATCTTCCGAATTCCTTGTCATTCCAACTGGCGATAAATTCCTCCGTTGGCAGGGTCACTTGGGCCGAAGCTATTTCCTCCAGGTTTCCGATGCAGCTAATCCGCTAGAAAAGTGGTCATGGGTGCCGATTATCGAATCGGGAAACAATGAAGAAATCAGCTATGAGGTCGATGGCACCGCCGCAAAAGGCTTTTTCCGCCTGAAATACACTGATCAAGTCCCCGGCCCAGGCGAATCTCTGGAAACTGCCGACTTCGACGACGACGGGATTTCCAACATCGATGAAATCGATCCGCCCGCGCCTCTGAGTGCGATTGATGCCACGGACCCGCTCGATGACGACACTGATGCTGACGGGATGAAGGACGGCTACGAACGAATTCATGGTCTCGATCCTAACGACGACGGAACGACAGATCCGGACAGTGGCCCCACTGGAGATCCCGACGGAGACGGCCTGAGCAATGCCGGCGAAATGGCATGTGGCACAGATCCCAACGATCCGGACAGCGACGGAGACGGTCTCCTGGACGGTGTGGAAAGCGACTCCGGCACCAATCCCAGTAATTCCGACTCGGACGGCGACGGGCTGCTAGATAGCCAGGATGCCGATCCGAAGGAAATCCTCGTCAACTGGGAAAAAACTCCCGAGTCGTCGTACCTGATGTTCGAAATTACCACACTCATTGAGGACATGTTAGCGTACGACCTGAATGACAAGGGAGAAGTGCTTGTCCCAGGTGGGATTTGGGTCGGCGGTGAGTGTCTTCAGCTCGATGCCGCCGACATCACAGGGACCACACCGGATGAATCGCCGTACGACGTCGAATTTGGTGGCTGGGTGAACTTCAACAATGACCGGATGTTATTGGGTTATTCGAGATTCCATTATGAAGACAGTGACAGCAGAGTTGATTTCCCTGCCATTTGGCCGGCCAATCAATCTTCACCAAGTTTCCTCATCGAAACGGCCGATCTCTGGGAATCATTTCCATACTTTGGCGTGCCTTTCGGGGTTGCCGCAAACGGAAGTGTGGTAATCCGCATGTCGACCGGCTGGAATGATTACCTTGACCGTTTCGATGCGGCGGGTGCCTCGGCCGGTCGGATGGGTGGATCGGGAGGTTATTATCCCATCGGTGGAAGCGGTCAGAGCTCCGGCCACGGCTCCATGACCCCATCCGGCTGGGTCGCATCCAATCTCCAGCGACCGTCCACCGAGACCCAGCCTGCGGCCTACCGACTGGGACTGTGGGACGCCGCTAACAATCCAGTCGCGCTTCCTCCTGAGGCGAACAGTTGGGGATACCCCGTCAACGTGACAGACCTCCCGAACGGTAAAGTGGCTTTGATAGGAGGCACAGGCGGAGGGCCGGGTTACATCGGTCGCGCCTTCCTCCCCGACGCCACGGGTCAATACAAGGCTGTTCCCAGCCTGTCCGCCCATAAAATCGAACGCTTCGCCGGAGACGGCTCCGCCATCACGCGCGACCACAAACTCTGGCGCAACGGAAAGCTCATTCCCCTGCGCGATCTCTGCGAACGTTATGGAGAACTCCTCGATGCAGGCTGGAAACTCTGGCCGCTCAAGAGCAATAAACACGGCGTTTATCTCATCGCGGCGCAAGACCCGAATGGCGTATTTAAGTCCCTGTTGCTCCAGCCCTACCGTTTCGAACTGCGGCACGAAAACGAGGAGGTGGATGTGTTCAAAGGGTGGGACGACACCGGAGCGCAGCCTTGGGTCTCCGTCGGCGTGGACAAGACCAAGACTATCGTCAGGCTCAATCTTATCGGCTTTACCCCGGAACTCGCTACGCTGCTGGAACTTGTCCCCAAAGCTGGCAGCGAGAATTTCATTAGCCTCCAAAATCACACCATCGAAGGGCAAGAGACCAAGTTCGACATCACCGGCATCGCCGCCACACCGACGGTAGCGGGGTGTCAGATAGTCGTCCGGGAAAAGGCGAATCACGATAACATCTCGAAGCCGCTCAATGTGCATGTCCTTCCCGCACGCGTCGTGAATTTCGCGGTTTACCACGCGTGGGATGAGGACATCGAGGCCAGCAAACTTACCGCAGCCTTACCGTCCTTGGCCGCCATCACAGAGGAACTGAACAAGACCTTCACCGATCAGACCAACATCACGTTCAACCTGTGCCGACCGGAGATCGAGGAGTTCGATAACTGCGCGGACGTGATCTCGGCTGATGGGAAGGTTTATGCTCGGACGAGGACTGGACGGACCGAAAACGACACCGTCCTGCTGACGAAAAAGGCTTCAGAGGCGGGCGCGGGCGCCCAGCCGCCGGGGCCGGGCAAACATCTCAAGCTGTTCGTGGTCAAGGGTGTCGTCGACCCGGGCAAGGGACCGATTGTTGGCCTAGCGCTACGGCCTGGAAGTTGGGGAATTATGGCAGAAGATGCTTCAGTAAGGGTGTATAGCCATGAAGCAGGGCATGCTTTGGGTTTGACCGCCGTACCCACCCCAGGCGGCGAAGCTCACGAAATGGACAGTGTACAAGGTCCAAACCGAGTTAAACCACTTATGAGGAGAAAATCCGGTGGAACTAGCTGGATGCGGCGGGAAGACTGGTTTGAGGCAAATACCAAGGCAAAAGGAGATAGTTATGGCCACTAAACAGCTCTTGTGATGAAAATAACAATGATCAGCATGATGTTTTTAGTTGTTGCGCTTCCATGCGTCGCAGACCGGTACACATTTCCTTCGTTCAACAAGGAAGACTTGGCGTTCGGGAAGGAAGATCTCCAGAAGCACTTGAACGAAGAAACCACCATTTATGAGAAGTCTTTCTCAGAACTGAGAGCGATCATGACATTCGGAAATTTTTTCGAGCAGCAGGAAGCAGCGAAGATTTTGGTACAAGCTGGTGATCGAGAGGCAATCCTCCGGGTTATCTATAACTTGAAACAGGGCCATTGGTTGGCAGAGGAAATCCTCAAGCAGCGTCCAGCCCGTCAGGTAATTCCATATCTGATGGAAGATGTCGCCCACGGAAACATGAAGGATTTCGGCGGTAACCTAATGCATGTCTCTTATGGTAGGACTCGATTTGCGGCGACGGAGATTGTCGCGAGCAATCTGAGCGAAATTGAAGAATTCCCTGAAGCCACAAGAGAGTGGTTGAAATATGTTAAGTCTGGGAATGGCGAAGGCTACATCAGCGACCTCTCGCAAAAATCAAAATTCCTCGTCGAGTGGTGGATACTCAACGAGAAGGCATTTCTCGCTGAGCGATGGAACGATGTTGTGCCGCTGCCTCACGCGGGAAGTTATCTTCCACTTCCAAAGCCAAAGTTCCTTCCGGGTAGTGATTCACCTCCCGTGGATGTGCCGATAGTGCCGTGGAAATTCACTCCGCTGGAAGTGCCCGAGTCGTTCGAGGAGTGGTCCGCCCGCATCGTCGACCCTGAGCGGCGTGATCTTCGATGGGTGAAACTCACGTTTGAGAACGACAAATGGGTGGAGCATCCGCCGATGCGTCTTGATCCTCGGGCATCGCCATCTGCGCCATCGAGAAGTGTCCGGCGGACCGCGCCACCAATCGAATCGGTGGAAAGCGATACGCTTAGTCAGTGGCCTGTGTGGATCGCTTGTCTAGCGGTAGTGTCCGGTCTGTTGCTTTGGTGGTTCAAGGCAGGTAAAACGTCGGGTGCTTGAGGGAAGCCTGACGACGAGCAGTGAGCTGATCTTGTGCTGGCAGACCGGGAGTTTTATTCGTGGGACGTTTGCCGCCAATTGACGAAATACGGCACTGATGACGAGAAGCCTGCGGCCACAGAGGCTATGCGATCTCTCTTCGCAGGTAGCCTCGCCTTCAGGCCAATGCCTTTAAGGATTGGGAGACGGGCGCGTCTTTTACACCAACGGTGTTCCGCCCTCCAGCCCAAGGTTGCCGG
>JAIFNK010000196.1 GCA_020047775.1 Akkermansia sp.
AGACTGCGCTGAATGATAAAAAACCTTTCTCCGACCGTATTCTGCAAGATGAACCGCTCATTGGCTTGCCTCCTTACCCTCATTCCCTCCCTCGTGATCGCAGGGGAACCCATTCCACTCTTCAACGGCAAGGATCTTGATGGCTGGACCCTGGATGTGCCGGCGCGCGACAAACTGTCGGAAGCCAACGACGCCCCGATCAAGGATGGCATCATGACCTTCGACACCCGCAAGGGAGCCTGGTGGAATGCGACTCCGCCGAGCTTCATCGTCCGTGACGGCATGCTCGTGAGCCTCGGCAAACCGCTCGGCCACCTGGTCACCGAGGCGGTCTATTCCAACTACAAGCTGGTGGTGGAATACCGTTTTTCGAAAGAACCCGGCAATTGCGGTGTGCTGGTCCACGCCTCAACTCCACGCAAGCGCGGTGACATGTTTCCGCAGTCGATCGAGGTCCAGATGATGCATCAAGACGCCGGAGACTTCTGGTGCATCGTCGAAAACATCGAGGTTCCCGAAATGGAAAAGCGCCGCCCGCGCACGGATCCGAATCAGGCATTTGGCGGTGGAGCCACCGACGCGCGCCGCATCGTCAATCTCACTGACGGCTCCGAAAAACCGCTCGGCGAATGGAACACCATGGAGATTGTTTGCAAGGGCGATGAAGTCATCGTGCATGTCAATGGCACGCTGGTGAACCACGGCAGCAAAAGCACCGCCACTTCAGGCAAAATCGCCCTGCAAGCGGAGGGTGCCGAGGTTGAATTCCGCAAGGTGGAACTGACCGGGTTGGAGAAATGAATTCACGCTATATTCAATATTCAACATCCCGGACAAAAAATAGAATTTTCATTGAAAAACCCATAGTGCCCGAAGATCACCGACCACAAGCAGCAGTCTTACTCGATCCCACAGGCATCCAGTGAAGTGTTTACGTTCTCGCAACTCAACACCTTGGAAAACACCGGCGATTCCACTTTCAAAGCGACAGGAACGATCTACGCCACGGGATCAGGAGGCACACCCGATGTTCACGGACCCCCTGCCGCGTGGAAGAAGGCGGACGAGGACGTGAGTGTCGCCGGCAAATTCAGGGCCCTGATCAAAATGGAGGCCAGTCGGTATGTTCTGATCGAATATACCCTTGTCGAACGTTGACGCATGGAAATCGAACCGCGCTTTGCAGCGCGGCTGAATCTTTCACGCCACCGCTCTGGCGATGATCCACGCGTTGGCGGCCAAGACGATCCCGACGGTGCCGAGGCTTACCAAAACCCAGAAAAGAATGTTCTTCATTTTGAGGTTGCTGTTCATGAGACTGACCGACCCTGAGAACAGACCTAACTGAAAAAAGAGGTAGGACGTTTGAAAATAGCCGAGTGCGGGTGCCAGGCCCGCGACTTTGCGTTCGAGTTCCTTCGTCCCGAGAATCAATCCAAGTTTGCCATCGATCTCCTGGACCCAGTTCTCTTTGCCCACCGCTTTCGAGCCGAGCGTCATTTCCACCTTCTCCTTTTTGTAACGGGCGATATTCGCGTTCGTGCCCGTGATATTCCGCTCAAGAGTGTCCACCCTGTCTTTGGAAATCGTCCCGGAATCCATCAGGGCCTTCAATAAATCCCGCTGCCCTTCCGCAAGACTCTGCTTGATGCCCTTGGCATTGTACCAGTCATGCATGTAGGCGATATTCTGCTCGGCCCCGGATTGGGCGGAGGAATATGTGCCGGCGACCCATCCGGTGACGGAAAAAACCGTCGCAATGAAGGCCATGGTTAGTCCCAGTTTCTTCTGGAAAGCATCTTCAAGCTTTTTTTGGGCGTCGAGGATCTCGTCGGTCATAAAATGGATCCTCTCATTCTTCCTTCAATAGCCTGGAACCGGATATTTCGAGCGCGTTCTTGTCATCCGTTAGACGAAACGCCACGCGGACGGTGGCGTATGCATCGTCATCCTCGGATTTCGGCACTTGCAGCACCACATCGATCGAGCCGTTGCCATCGTTTTGGATCGCGGGCGCGGCGAGGGCTACTAACATTTCCTCCGCGTGGCGGCGGTAGCCGGGATGCTTGCTCGTTTTGAGAAATTTCTTCGCGTGCGCCTCGACGGCAGCGCCGATTCCCATCACGGAGTCAAGCTTGCCGTCAGTGATGCGTCCGATACAACAGGCTGCGTAATTCCATTTCTCGGTGTTGAGTTCGATGAAAATGCGCGAGTCCGGCGACCACGCCATGATGCACTCGTAATGATTGTAATTCTGCCGCACGCCGAAGTGAACTCCGGTGGTCGTGCCTGCCATGCGGTGGGTTTTGAGATCGGCGATGAAATTGACCACGGCTTCTCCCTCAGGATGGATCCAATAGTCATCGCTTGAATCTTCGCCTTTATAGTCGGCCCAAACGAAGTCCTTCTTCGCGGGTGCCCAGGCAAGTGCGTAGCGGCCATCGGGAGAGAGAGAGCCATTGACAAGTTTTGTCCGCTGCCACTCGGCGGGCGCATTCTTTGCAGGGTCATCCACCAGAAATTCGGGTTTTCTAGCAGACTCGGTGACCGCCACTGCTTTTTGATTGGCCGCGTCACTGTTGCGCTCGGCATCGGCGAGCTTGGTCAGGTCCAATTTCACCGACGGGTTCTTGGCCGGAAATTCCACAACAACACCGCCAGGAAATTCCGCCACGCGCCGGCTCTTCTGGATTACCTGGAAATCATCGAAATAACTGCGCTCTTCGGTGACACTGGCACCGCCACCTGCCGGACGAGTTGTGACTTTACGGAACAAAAAATACACGTCGCCCCCGTCATCCAACGAGAACTCGTCCACCGTATCGGACGCTACGCCATGGGTCTCCACGGCGACTTTCAACACGCCGCCGGTTTCCAACACCCATACCTGTTCGTGGACACCGTCCTTTTCCCGCTCGTAGCGGAGACTGCCGGCGAGGCGCTGGTCGTCACGGGCGTAGCGGCGTGTGAGATCGGCCAGACTGGCGGAGCGGGCGGTGGCGGCGAGCATGACAGCAAGCAGCAAGGTCAAGAATGCGGACCTGGGGACGATTGGGATCAATGGGCGTTTCATATGGATTCATGCGGTAAATCCATGACGATCATCCAAGTTAGATTACAAAGTCCACAGATTGGCCGGAGCGTGTATTGATATAAAATCCTGTTGCATCCAACAAGCTCAATTTTGCACGAGGAAAATCGAAGGGATACCGACAGCGTCAGTTCCGGAAATCATTCAAGATCCCTTAATAGAGTCATTGCTCACGGATTAACCTATCTTCCAGGGAGGTGGGTTGGCCCATCATGGATTTGTCCGTCCACGCCGGCGAAACAGCATCGGGGCGAGCACGAAGAGTGTGAGGACGGCGGCCATGGCGGAGGCGGCGGGGAGATTACGGTCGGAAAAATTCCGCTGGGCGATCTTGTTGCCGATCATCTGTCCATCGGTGCCGCCGACGAGGTCGGGGACGACGTAGGAGCCGAGCATGGGGATGAAGACGATGACGAGGGCGGTGGTGATGCCCTTGCGGATGCCGGGGAGAAAGACCGACCAGAAGGCACGAAGCGCGCCGGCCCCGAGGTCGCGCGCGGCGTCTAGCAGACCAAAGTCGAATTTCTCCGCGGCGGAGTAAAGCGGCAGGATGGCGAAGGGCAGATAGGTGTAAACGCTGACGAGCAGGACGGCGCCGGAATTGAAGAGCAGGGATTCATTTTCGCCGAGCAGGTGGATGGAGCGGAGGAAACGGGCGAGTCCGCCTTCCGAGTGGAGGATCTGGTTCCAGGCGAAGACGCGGATGAGGAAATTCGTCCAGAATGGCACGATGACGAGCAACAGAAGCCGGGGCCGCCATTTGGCGCTGACCCGGGAGATATACCAGGCGGCAGGCAGGGCCAGCAGGATGCAGATGGCGGTGGTGAGTGTGCTGATCCACAGCGTGCGCCAGAGCAGTAACACAATGCTTTTTTCGCCGAAGACCTTGAACTGGTCGAGCGTCCACCCGGCACCGATGCCGCCGGACGGATCGGTGGTGCGGAAGGCGAAGGTGAGGACCAGCAGGGTGGGCACCAGCACGAACATCGCCAGCCAGCCGAAGCTGGGAAGGGTGGCGAGGATTTCCTGGCGGGTCGTTTTCAAGATGGCTGGGGAATTCAAGACGGACCGGGGCGCGCTGGCGATGGTTTTCCTTCCTTGATCGCACCCTGCTTCCCCGGTAGTTCTTCTTTATGAACGAAGGAAGTGCCGCCGTTAACCTGACTGGAACCATCACGGTCCAGGATTATCTCGATGGCGAAATGCGCTCGGAAGAGCGTCATGAATTCCGGGACGGCATCGTGACCGCCATGGCTGGAGCCAGTCGCCGGCATGAGCGGGTGTCGATGAACATGTCTTCCCGCATTTTCGAGCACCTCCGCGGCATGCCTTGCGAGGTTTTCAAATCCGACATGAAACTGCGGCTGGAGATCTACGGGCGGATGTTTTTCCTTTACCCGGATATCATGGTTTCTTGCGACCCGTTCGACGAAGACGCGCAATTCCTAACCGCTCCAACGCTGATCATCGAAGTGCTCTCGGAGAACGAAGTGCGCGACCGGGTGGAGAAATTCCTCATGTATCAGCGCATTCCTTCGCTGGAGGAATACGCCGTAGTCAGCCAATGGTCTGACCGGCCGGAAGTTACGGTGTTCCGTCGCGCCAGCGGGTGGGAGCCTGGTGAGACTCATACCTCCGGTGAGGTCACGTTTGAATCGATCGGGTTGACCGTGAGCGTTGAGAGTCTTTATCGCGCTGAATAAATTGTCTGTGGGCCAGCCGGTTAGAGCTTCGCCAGCAGATGACATGCCTGCTAGTGCGGGTTCTGGATTCCGCGATCCAGTTAGCTTTCCAGCGACGGGATGCCCACGGCGGGGTCGGTGTCGGCGCCGTAATCCACGCCTTCGAGGCCGAAGCCGAAGAGGCGGAGGAAACTCGATTGATAGCCCGCGAAATCGCCGAGTTGTAGGAAGTTCTCGGTGTTCACTTCCGCCCAGCGCCCGGCGATGATGTCCTGGACCTGCGGGCTCATTTCCCAGTCATCCACACGGATGCGGCCCGCTTCGTCGGGTTGCGGGTTTCCATTATAAAGCCGGTCGCGGAGCATGCGGTCCATCTGCTCGATGGTGTCCTCGTGGGTGCCCTCGTCTTTCATCACCTTGTAGAGCAGGGAAATATAGAGCGGCACGACGGGGATGGCGGAACTGGCCTGGGTGACGAGCGCCTTGTTCACGGAGACCCAGGCCTTGCCGTGGAGCGGGGCGAGTTTTTCGTCGAGCGCGCGCTGCACCCGTTCGAGGTCTTCCTTGGCCTTGCCGATGGTGCCGTTTTTATAAATCGGCCAGGTCATGGATGGCCCGATGTAGGAGTAGGCGACGGTCTGGCACCCTTCGGCAAGCACACCGGCTTCGAGCAGCGCGTCGGTCCACAGCTCCCAATCCTGCCCGCCCATGACGGCGATGGTGTTGGCGACGTCATCGCCCTCGGCGGGCTCGATGGTGATCTCGTTGACGACGCCGGTGGTGGTGTTGAGATTCTTGTTAGTGTAACTCTGGCCCACGGGCTTGAGCACGGATTTGTAAACCTCGCCGGTCTTCGGGTCGGTGCGGCGCGGTGAGGCGAGGCTGTAGATGACGAGGTCCACCTGGCCGAGGTCCGCCTTGACCGCGTCGATGACTTCCTTTTTCACGGCGTCGGAAAAGGCGTCGCCATTGAAGGAGCGGGCGTAGAGACCGGCCTTGGCGGCTTCGAGCTCGAAGGCGCGGGTGTTATACCAACCGGCGGTGGCGGTGCTGTCCTCGGAACCGGCCCGCTCGAACGCGACGCCGATCGTGGCGGCATTCGCACCGAAGGCGGCGGCGATGCGCGAGGACAGGCCGTATCCGGTCGAGGACCCGATGACGAGCACGCGCTTCGGGCCGTTTGCGATGAGTCCGCGGCTTTTGACGATGGCGATTTGTTCCCCGACATGCTTGGCGCAGCCTTCCGGGTGGGCGGTGGTGCAGATAAATCCGCGGATCTTCGGAGCAATGATCATATTGAGGGGGAGGGTATCGGCGCGAGACGGGGTGGCAACTGTTTTTGCGGCGGGCCACGAGAGGCGGCAGGGGAGCGTGGTGCTTGTGGCATCCTCGGATTTTCAGGGTGGCCAGCCTCCGGTCAAATGTTACTCCTTCCCCGTCATGCAGTGGTATTGCTCGAAAAACGGCGTGCGGCAGGGTCGGGCCCCCCGGTCGGGTGTCGGGATCCACCGCGATCGAGCCTGTTGGGTCTTGTGCGGAATCCTGGTTATGGGTGTCGCCGGCTTGTGGCTCCGACAAAACGGCGTCTCCCGGGTGCCATGGCTGCCAGCCTGCGTTTTCCATGAAATCACCGGGCTCCACTGCGCCGGCTGTGGCATGACGAGAGCGGCCTACGCCCTGCTTCACGGGCGGCTGGGTGAGGCGTTTCGATTCAATCCGGTGGGCATGGTCATCCTCCCCCTGGTGTTGGCCGGCGTAGGAATCGAGATCCTCGGCTGGGTCCGGGGCCGCCCACTGCCGTTTCGCCTGAGCGTCGGGAGAAACGGTGCATGGGCTTTGGCGGCCATTGTCATCGGTTTCTGGATCCTGCGGAATATCCCCGGCTGGCCGTACAACCTGCTCGCGCCGCCGTGACCCCACCGAAGAAGTGAGTCTTGCTGCGTGCGGATTCCGCGTCTATTTCCACTCATGCCTTTGCTTCTCGGAGTCAACATCGACCACATCGCCACCCTGCGACAGGCCCGCTACGCGAAAGAACCGGACGCGCCGAATGCCGAGCCCAGCCCGCTCGAAGCCGGCCACGACGCACTCGCCGGCGGTGCGGACTCGCTTACCATCCACGTCCGCGGCGACCGCCGCCACATGCAGGACGCCGATGCCTACCGCATCCGGGCCGGGGTAAAAGCACCCTTGAATCTCGAAATGGGCGTGACCGGGGAAATGGTCGGGCTCGCGCTGAAACTCAAACCGGAGTTTGTCTGCCTCGTGCCGGAAAACCGCATGGAAATCACCACCGAGGGCGGCTTGGACGTGCTGGCGGGTTTCGAAAAGATTTGTATGGTCATCGCCCGCCTGCAGGACGCCGGCATCCGCGTGAGCGTCTTCATCGACCCGGATCTGAAACAAGTCGAAGCTGCCGGCGAAGCCCGCGCCGACATGATCGAACTTCACACCGGAGCCTTCGCCAACGCCACCGGTGAGGCCGTGCAAATCGAGTTAGAGCGCCTCATCGCCGCCGCCAAGGCTGGCCATCCGGGTCTCCAGGTAAACGCCGGCCACGGCATCAACTACACGAACATCCAGCAAATCCTAACAATCCCCCATCTCGCCGAGCTCAACATCGGCCACAGCATCATCGCCCGCTCCACCCGCATCGGCCTGACCGCCGCGGTGCGGGAAATGAAGGACCTGATGGCGAACTACTCCGCCTGACCATGCAAATTTTCGGAATCGGTATCGACGTGGTGGAGGTGGATCGCATCGCCTCGGCCATCGAGCGTCTTGGCGAGCCGTTTCTCGCGAAATTGTTCACCCCGGCCGAGCGCGGTTATTGCGAGTCGCAGAAAAACTCCTCGCTTCACTACGCCGCCCGCTTTGCCGCCAAGGAGGCTGTTTCCAAAGCCCTCGGCACCGGCATCGGCGGCCAGGCGGGCTGGCTGGACCTTGAAATCACCCGCAGTCCATCTGGTGCGCCGAAACTCGTGCTTCAGGGAAACGCCGCCGAGTTCGCCAGACAAAACGGCATCACCGAGATCCAGATCAGCCTCACCCACGCCCGCGACTACGCCGCCGCGAACGCGATTGCCTTGGCGAACATCGAACATCGAACGCCCAACATCGAACATTGAAGTGAAAAGGTGCATCTCTTTTTCTCCACTTCGATGTTCAATGTTTGAAGTTCGATGTTCAACTCTCATCCTCTCCCCATGAACCGTCCCCGCCGCAACCGCCGCACGCCTGCCATCCGCTCGATGGTTCGGGAAACCTCGCTGTCACCCGCCGATTTCATCCTGCCGATGTTTTTCCACGAAGACGCGGAGGATACGCCGATCACCTCGATGCCCGGCGTCACCCGCTGGTCCTTGGAAAGTCTCGTGCGCGAGGCAGGAGAAGCGCACGCGCTCGGCATCCCGGCCATCGTGCTTTTCCCGAAAATCGAGGAAACTCTGAAGACCCCGCTCGCCGGGGAATCCTCCAACGACGATGGCCTCGTCCCCCGCGCCATCCGCGCGCTCAAGGCCGCGCATCCGACACTCTGCGTCATCACCGATGTCGCGCTCGATCCCTACAACTCGGACGGCCACGACGGCATCGTCCACCGCGACGAGCGGGGCGAGCTCAGCATCCTCAACGATGAAACCGTCGAAGTGCTCTGCCAGCAGGCACTCTGCCACGCCCGCGCCGGAGCCGACATCGTCGCCCCGTCGGACATGATGGACGGCCGTGTCGCCGCGATCCGCGAGGCGCTCGATGGAGAGGGCTTCACCGATGTTTCCATCCTCAGCTACACCGCGAAATACGCCTCCGCGTTTTACGGACCCTTCCGCGGCGCGCTCGACTCGACTCCCAAGGACGGCGACAAGAAGACCTATCAGATGGATCCCGCGAACGCGCGCGAGGCCGTCCGCGAGTGCCTGCTCGACGAGGCCGAGGGTGCGGACATGCTGATGGTGAAACCCGCCGGCCTCTATCTGGACATCATCGCGAAAGTCCGCGAGACCAGCACGCTGCCGGTCGCCGCCTATCAGGTGAGCGGTGAGTATCTCATGCTCAAGAGCGCCGCCGCCGGTGGCTGGTTGGATGAAAAGGCGATCGTGCTGGAGTCCCTGCTCGCCATCAAACGCGCCGGAGCCGACATGATCCTGACCTACTACGCCAAGCAGGCTTGCCGCTGGCTGTGATGTCATCAAACTCCCATGCAAGTCCGCACGCGATTCGCTCCCAGCCCGACCGGGCGGCTCCATCTCGGCCACGTGCTGGCGGCGCGGGTGGCGCATTCGCTCGCGCGGCGTGAGGGCGGAAATTTCCTGCTGCGCCACGAGGACATCGACGGACCGCGGGTGCGGGAGGAGTTTTACCACGGCATCGAAGAGGACCTGCGTTGGTTGGAACTGGAATGGGACGGCGAGCCCCTGCGCCAGACCGCGCGGATCACGGCTTATGATGCGGCGCTTCAGTCACTCCACGACCGCGGTCTCGTCTATCCTTGTTTCTGCACCCGCCGGGAAATCCAGGAGGAATGGGCACGCATGGGAGCCGCTCCGCAAGGACCCGACGCCCCGGCCTATCCCGGGACCTGCCGAAAACTAACGGCGGAGCAGGCGGAAGAAAAAATCGCCGCCGGAGCCGCCCACGCCTGGCGTTTCCACGCCCACATGGCCGGAGAACTCGCAGGTCCCCTCACCTTCTACGATCTGAGGTTTGGAGAAATCCCGGTGAACCCGGATCTGCTCGGCGACGTGGTTCTCGCCCGCAAGGACATCGGCACCGCCTATCATCTGGCAGTGGTGGTGGACGACGCTTTCCAGGAAATCACCCACGTCACCCGCGGCGAGGACCTGTTACCCTCCACCCATGTCCACCGCCTGCTGCAAGCCCTGCTAGGACTTCCAGCGCCGGCCTATCTCCACCATCCGCTGATGCTCGATGAACACGGACAGCGGCTGGCAAAAAGGAATGACGCCCTATCCGTCGCCGCCTTGCGGGACTTGGGATTCACCCCTCATGAGTTGATTGGGCGGACCGATCAATCCAAATGGGAAATTGAAACCGCGAATGGACACTAATGGACGCTAATTTTCAGAGAGTTGCAAACAACAGCAGGCTCACCCTGTGGGTGAATCTAGCGATTTTCACAACCCTCTGGTTTTTAGAATTTCATTCGAGTTCATTCGTTCATTCGCGGTTTCTAGGATCAGTGGTTCCCGCACCCTCACCCGCAACGCCCTGGGTGCCAATCCCGCACTCACCGCCAACCGCACCGACCAGGTGTCGCCCAGTCGGCCCGATTGGACCATTTGCAGAAAGGCATTACCGAAACCTCCTGCAGCTTGTGCCACCGATAGATTGTCCAGAGTTCGCGCTTCAGCGTGCTCTTCCCGAAGACAAGCTGAAGCTTGAACTCCGGACCGTCGCTAGATAGATATCGCGCAATTCCTTTCCGGAATTCAATTTCGTTAAACGGTCTAACCCCGGGGATGAGTGCGATGGTGGACGCTGCAGAGCCGACCCGTGGAGACATGAGTGTAAATCTCGGTGGTGTCCACCCGCGAGTGCCCGAGAAGCGTCTGGATGGTTCGCAAGTCCGCGCCATGATCGAGCATGTGGGTCGCGCAGGCATGGCGCAAAAGATGCGGCCCTCCCCGTGCCAGTATACCGGCTGAATTGAGATAATGGCGCACTATCTGACTCCATGCTCCGGCAGAGAAGCCATCGCCGTAGGCGGTAAGGAACATCATTGCACAGGGAACTTCAGGCAGGACGAACAAGGGCCGAGCCTCACCCAGATAGCGCTTCAGCCAGTATTGGGCGGGACCGCCAAGGGGCACGATCCGTTCCTTCCCACCTTTACCGTTGCGAACCACGATCGAGGACTCGCCGCGGGTTAAGTCTGTGGTCCGCAGACCCACCACCTCCCCCCTGCGCAGACCGGAGGAGTAGGTCAACTCCAGCATCGCCCGGTCTCTCAAGCCGAGCACGTCGTGGGTGTCGGGCATCTCCAGTAGGCGGAGAACCTGCGCCTCGTCCAAAATGGCCGGAATGGTGCGTCCATGGCAACGCCGGAGTCTCGTCCCGGCCAACGGATTGGAATCAATGCGCCGATGCAGGAGCAGGTAGCAAAGAAACGCGTTCACGGAGCGGATCATGCTTTCCTTGCTGGTGTCGGCGTAATGGGTTCCGTTCCGCGTGCGGTATTCATCAAGCCAGGCGAGCCAAGCCTCCATCAGGCCGCGGGAAATCCACTCGGGCCGGGTCACATTGCAGTTCCAGCACCACTCAAGAAAAAGACGGGCATGGAGGCGTCGCCCCGCGATGCTTGCGGGGCGTAAACCACTTCTCCGCTGATCACTGACCCAGTCTTCCAGAGCTTCGCCGAGAGCCGTCCTGAGATGCTCGTGCGGCCCCTCCTTGAGGCCACCCTTCCGCTCGCGCCATTTCCGCATCTCCTTGGCCCTTTCCCATCCTTTCGCATGCTTGTCCATACGCCCTCCTTTTCGACGCAGTCAATCTACGCCGGATTTCCCTCACCCTCCAGGTGAGATTTCCGGAGAACGGGGGCCTGCGATGGCTGGATTTTCGCCGTGACATGAAACCGGTCACGGCTCACTTTCCGGATGTTTTGGATCATAGGAAACATTCCCGCGCAGCAACCGCGGCAGAGCCCCGCTCCGGCAACTCCGCGCTGGAGGACGGTTTGTATTTCTACGGTTACCGATACTATGACCCGGTCACGGGAAGATGGCCATCCAGGGATCCCATTGGAGAACTTGGAGGAGCGAACCTCTACGCCTTCGTGGGAAATGACGGGATCAATTTTTTAGATTACTTGGGGCTA
>JAIFNK010000265.1 GCA_020047775.1 Akkermansia sp.
CCCGTTCATCAGCATCGGCAGCAGCCAGTCGCGGAGGGTGGTGAGTTCTTTGTTTTTGTGCATGAGGTGTCTTGTAGCGGCGGTCTGCGACCGTCGTGCGAATGAGGTGTCAGAATGGAGATGAAGAATTATTAACCGCAGATGAACGGGATGGACGCAGATGGGAAGAGATGAAGAGGTGTCTTGTAGCAGGGCGGGGTCGCCTTTCAGATGCTCGAACTTCCAGCCCAGCCAATTCGCGCATTGTTTCGTGTAGGCGGCCTCGCGCTCCGCCTCAGGCGTGCCGAGATCGATGAAAGTGGACGTGCCGTAGTGATCCCACATCGCCCGTTCATTCTCCAACAGGAAGTCCACGTCCTCGGGATCAAACTGTTTGGAAAAATCCTCGCGCAGCGCGGCGATCCGGTCCGGCCCCGGCACGCGGCGGGCGAGGTTCCAGCCCGGCGTGTAATAATAACAACCCGGACACGCCGACTGCCGCTCCGCATACATTTCCTTGTTGCCGAGAAACACGGTGATGCAGTCATGCCCCGCGGAATCACCAGCGGATGCCGCCCCGCCCGTAATCCCGCCGTGCCGCAGCCGCACAGGCCGTAGGCGAGAACGATGGCCTCGATGTCGTCACGCCGATCCATTTCCGCCACCTCCTGTTGCAGCCGGACCCGCATTTCGTCCGGCCGGTCATGCAGGCCGATTTCGTAAAACCGCTTCTCCACAATATGCTCCGCTCCAGCAGCAAGCAGATCGATTTCACTGCGGAAGACCTCGCAGGCGATCAGCGCGATGGGTGCGGGACTTTTCATTTGGAGACGGCCCCCGAGTGCGACTGTCCGCGGTATTGCCGGGGCGTCATGCCGCGCATGTCTCTGAAGACATGGGTGAAATAGCTCTGATCACAGAATCCACAGGCGACGGCGATTTCCGATAACGGCTTCTCCGTCTGCGCGAGCAATTCACAGGCACGCTGGATGCGCGTCTCCCGCAGCAACTCGACGAACGACCGTCCGGTGCGCTCCTTGAGCGACTCTGACAGATGCCCCGGAGACACGCCCACGTGCCGGGCCACCTCCTCGCGGCTCAAGTCACGATCCAGATTCTCACGGAGGAACTTCAGCGTGCCCGCAACCATCAGCGGCACCTCGAAGCGCTGATGACGCTCGATGGCGGTAAAAATGCGCTCCAGCGTGCTGCGCAGCCAGACGGCGAGCGCCTCGTCGTCATCGATTTCCGCCAGCTCGGTAAGGTGGGCGAACCGCATGCCCAGCACCTCGGATTGCGACGCTCCGGCCTCCACCGCGGCGCGGGAAATCATCACCACCAACTCCAGCAGCAGGCCCTTGAGCAGTTCGCTGCGTTCCTGCCCAGCCGCGTAAATGTGGACGAGCACGTGGTTGATGACGCGCCGCGCCTCCCGGCGATCTCCCAGCCGGATCGCACCGAGCAACGCCGGCTCCTGATAGAGATAGAACTCGCGGATCCTGTCGAAAGGACTGTCCTCATCAAACGGCACTGCGGGAAAATCGTTTTTGGAAGAAGGATCGCTCACTGGTATGTTGCTCGAAATTCGTTTCAGCAACTGATACACCACCCACGCGCCCTTCGCTCCGCACCATTTGCTGATCTCTCACTCGGAATGCGCTTCTATTTGTCAAATCGATCAGGGAATGCCCCGACTATCAAACTCCTGATCATATTTTCAATCCGCCCCCACTGCCAGCTCAATGCCGAAAGCACCTGCTATCTGGAGCACGCGATGGAGGAAATGAACTTCTCCGCCCGTGCCCACGACCGGATCCTCAAGGTCGCGCGCACCCTCGCCGATCTGGCGGGTTCGATGGGCATCCGGCCGAATGACATTCCGGAGGCGATCCAATACCGCTCGCTGGACCGAAAGTTGTTGTCCTCGTTAGGACTCGAAGGCGGTTCTTCATCAGTTTCACCGTACCCCGCGTCCGCCCTCGCATCATCCTGCATGATTCTTCCGATTACTCTCCCCTTAACCCAGAGGATCATCAGGAACATGGCGAGGACGAGGACCTTGCTCATCGGAATATCATCGTGCGGATGACGGAAGGGGCAACTGGACAGTGCCGGGGCGACTCCTTCGGATTTCCTGACCCGACCCTGTCGATGTGTTGGAAATCCACTTCGTCTGGTGCCGCAACGGCAGTGTGCCGAAGTCCGCGCGGTGGCTCGGGATGATCGAAAAGTATAAGATTTTGCGCAAAAGGTGCAAATTGGAATGGGTGACAGCTCAAAGGATGCGTGCAATCCTAATGCGGATGTCCCTTCGAATTTGGTGGCCGCAAGCCGTCCCCAAATGCGAAAGGCGAGGTAATGGAAGCTGCCGTAATAAACCCGCAATCAAGATCGTTTGAAAATGAACAAAACCTGCATTGGCATTCCGCGAGGCCACCGTCACCAGGGCTTCACCTTGGTGGAGTTACTGGTCACCATCACCATCATCATCGTCCTTGCCGCAATGGTGTTCGCCGTCACTGGAAAAATCCGGGCCAGCGCGCAACAGGCGAAGGCGGTTTCGTCATTGCGCCAGTTCTCGTTGTTCACCGCCTCTTTCATTGGAGAGAACAGCGGAAACATCCATTTCCTTCGCGATACTGGAGATTCGCTGGCGCAGGGGGACTATATCAAATACAGCTTTTGGGGATATCTCGGTCCTTATCTGGCACCCGATGTTTCGACAAACAATCAGGCCGCCCTCGGAAATCAACTTGCCTCCAGATTGCGGTCGATTCTCGGGACAAACGATTTGAAAACCATGAACGGCACATTCCTGCAGGGCTCAAGCATCTATGCTGACCGGGGGCCCTCCGTGCCTCTTACCTTCAATTCAAATGTCCGCGCCGGATGGGGTGCCTACAAGAAAGTCCAATCCTTCTCAAACCCCGGCACCGTCGTCTATTTCACATACGGATGGTACGCCTTCAACGAAGTGGACGGGCGGACCTATGCCAAAATGCCCAGGAACGATCGCGGCGGAGCCACCAACATCTACTGGTTTGACAACAGGACGGCACCCGTAGCTTTTCTCGATGGCCACGTCGAGCTGCTGGCCGTGCCCATTCCGCAGCGCTCGTTCCAGTGACCGGATGCACCGCTTTCACGAGTGCCAGTCCACTTGGTTTCCGTGAAATCGGTAGCGAAAACGCCAGAGCCAGTAACTTTCAACATCAGATGCAGAGTTTCACCTTATTGAACCCACTCTCGCCCCGCCGCCTGATCGCGGCGTCGGCGGCTTCGTGGTTCGCGCTCGCCGGCCCGACCGCTCTCCGGGCGGCCACCATCCAGGCGGGAAACGTCACCACCAGCCTCGGCCCCAGCTTCTTCTTGGACGAAGCGGTCAATGGAGGCGTGGACACCGACCTCAATCAGCCGAACTCCGCCGTGCTTCTCCGCTCGTTCAACGGAGTGCTCAGCCCCAACCAAGGGCCCACCCGGGTGGTGCTGACCGGTTTCGGTTTCGCACTCCACACCAGCACCACGGCGAATGATGCGACCTCCGTGGCCGTCGCCTTTACCTACCTCGGGGCCGATGAAGTGGTCGGTGGTTCCGACGATGTCGTGATCGGCACCGCGACTGGCAATCTGAATTTCACGGGCGGTGGAGAATACGTCTTTGCCTTTGATACTCCGCTGACCGCCAACCTCAATGTGACGGGCACACGCTTTCGCATCAGCATCACCCCTTCCAACGCCACGGCCAGTGGATCGCTGAAAATCAAATCCCTAAGCCCCAGTTATGCCCCCTATGTGAGTGTGGCTGGCGTAGCTTCCTCGACGGTTGATCCGCAGCGCGTCAATTTGGCGAAGTATCAAACCGTTACCGCCACCTCGGTGGCCGGCCAGCGCCTTGCCTCCTACCTGACCGACGGCGTGACCGGAAACGACAACCGCTGGCAGGGCAGTAGTGATGTTTGGCAGTCGGTGGTTGTGAATTTCCCTTTTCCCGTGGAGGTCGGCAGCGCTCAGGTTTTCACCGGAGTGGATGACGGTTTTCCAATCGGCAGTTACGGCCTCCAATTTTGGAACGGCACCACCTGGACCAATATCGACGGAGGCGGTGTCGCGAGTGGAAATACGAACATCGAACGCAACCTGGTCTTCACCAATCCGGTGACTGCCTCGTCCTTCAGGTTGATGAGTGCGGAGGGTTCGCTCCGCGTGCGCGAATTGGCTCTCTATCCGCCCAACGGCCCCGCCGGCTACCCCCTCGGAACCGATCTCACCGTCAACCTCGCCTATCAGCGCCCGGCCACCGCCACGGCCAACACCGCCGGAAACTTCGCCCTGAACGCCGTGGACGGCCGGACTCACACCGGTTCCTTCTGGCAGACCAGCACCGCAGGCACCAACACGCTCGACATCGACCTGCGGGTTCCCACCAAGATCGGCAGTGCTCACATATATACCGGCTCACCCGGCGTTTTACCGCTTTCCGACTTCGTGCTGAAATATTGGGACGGAACTGCATGGCAGAACATCCCCGGAGCAACCGTTAGCGGAAATGCCACCGCGGATCTTGTGGACTCGTTCACCCCGGTCACCACCACGAAGGTGCGCCTTGAATTCACCAACCCCGGCACCGCTTCCATCCGCGAACTCTGCATTTTCCCCGCCAACACCGGAAACACGGGCTACCCGCTCGGAACTAACATCATCAATTCCGGCGCGATTGGCGATTACGAAACCTACAACGACGCCTTCTATCTGATCAGCCATTCCGCATCCGGCCGCACAATGTCGGTTCCAAACAACGGCCAGCCCGCGCTCGATCCAGGCAGCCTCACCTTCGGGCAGAGCCAATACCAAGTCCTCCTCAATCTCTCCAACGGCACCTGCCGCCTTCGCAACCGCGCCTCTGGAAACTGCCTTTCAGGTGCCCAGTTGTCCAAAACTCCCGGCCAGCTTCTCATCGATGCACCTTACTCCGCGCTTCCCCACCAAGACTGGATTCTCGATCCGCTCGGTGGTGGCGCGTTCCGATTCATCAATCAATGGAGCGGTCTGGCCATCGACACCCAGAGCGGTGCCACCGCTGCAGGCACGCCATTGGTGCAAAACACCGCTAATGGCTCCACCACCCAGCGCTGGGGGATTTCCAAATACACCGTCTATCCCAAAAAAGGCATCGGCCACTCGGCACTTGCCCAAGCGTTCGATATCCACTGGGTATACAACTGGGGCCGGACCAACTCGCAAACCCTTCCCGCAAGTGCCTCTTTCTATCCCATGCAGTGGGGCAACTACAGTTGGGACATCGGCAGTGCCCAAGGGCCGCTCTGGCAGGAGTATCCAGCCTGGCGCAAAAGAGCGGACGGCGTCCACCTGCTCGGCTTCAACGAACCGGACCGCACCGATCAGTCGAACATCCCGCAAAGCACCGTCCTAACACTCTGGCCCCGCATTCAGGAAATGGACCTGCCGCTGGCCAGCCCGTCACCCGGCACCATCGGCGGTGACGGCGGCTGGCTGGATTCCTTCTACACCCAGGCGGACGCCCTTGGCTATCGGGTGGATTACACTGCCGTCCACACCTATCCCAGCCCCAGCGGTGGCTCCGCCACCAACCTGATGAATTTCGTCACCTCCGCCTACACTTACAACTCGAGGAACCGCCCGGTCTGGCTCACTGAGTTCTCCTTCGTCGATTGGGGGGGGAATCAATCCTGGAGCGAGGAGGACAGCTACCACTGCCTCGCCGAGTTCTTGTGGCGCGCCGAGGGCGAGGACAAGCTCCGCAAGTATGCCCTGTTCATCTTCACCGAAGACGCGGAAAACCCCCAACCCGCCAACTCATACGACAATTTCACTCCGGCCCCCAGATCGAATTCCTACGATATCAACGGCAGCATGACCGCCTTCGGCAAACTCTATGCCGCATGGGATGGCGACACCACCGTTCGCACCAATAAAACCTATTACATCCACCACAAGCAGTTCCACAAGCGGCTGGCCAATAACACCAGCACCACCAATCTTGCGGGTAGAAACATCCGCGTCGAGGGCGACCTGGTGCATTGGCAACTCGTTTCCGCAGGCCCCGCGAACCGTTATTACGTGGTTTCATCACTCGACGGCCGCCGCCTCAGTTCCAATGGCACTGCCGCAAGTTACGCCGCTGCGGGCACGACCGGCACCGCCGTGGAATGGTCGCTCACGCCCACTCAACATGGTTGGCATTACCTCGTTCACACCGCTACCAATACACGGCTGCAACTCACTTCATTCACCGGTTCCAACAATTTCTCCAGTTTCAGCATGGCGGCAAGTACAGTGACTTCGGACGCCGTCCAGTGGCGTTTCATTGTGCCCGTGGAGGCGAATTCGGCGCCGGTCCTCGCAGCCATCCCGTCTCAAACCGTTCAGGAAGGCACCCAACTCACCTTCACCGCCACCGCCACCGATTCCTTGGTTCCAGCCGGGGCCCTGATTTACAGCCTCGTCGGCGCACCCAGTGGTGCTTCGATCAACTCCACCACCGGCGCCTTCACCTGGACGCCCAGCTTGAGCCAAGGTCCCGGTGTTTTCAATTTCACCGTCCGCGCAAGCGATGGAAGGCTGGCCCAAAACCTGCCCGTTACCGTCACCGTCAGTGAAGTCAGCGGAGCCAATGTGGCTCCGGTGCTCGCGTCCATCCCGCCCCGGACGGTGAACGAAGGCAGCCTGCTCACCTTCACCGCCAGCGCGACCGATGACGGACTTCCCTCCAACACCCTGGCCTACAGCCTGGTTGGCGCACCCAGCGGTGCTTCTATCAACCCGAGCACCGGCGTCTTCACTTGGACGCCCACCGAGGCTCAAGGTCCCGGCAGTTTCAACTTCACCGTCCGCGTCAGTGATGGAAATCTAACCCACGATCAGCCGGCCACGGTGACGGTCACCGATGACGGCGGTGCCGATCATCTTGGAACCTGGATTGTGTCCGGGCAATCCAATGCCGAGGGCTATGGCATCACGGAAAGCCCGGTCCCCGGTCTGGCTCCCGCCAGCACGCTTGCCAGCATCGGACGCAGCAACCTCAATGTGATTCACAACAACATCCAGATGTTTCAGGGGGCGAATGATTCAAACGGCTCCATCACCGCCTCCGCAGGATTGCCCCTGCCTCCTCGAAATACCTGGCATGCCATGACCGCCTATGAAGGCCTCGCCTACGACTGGGGGAGCGGAAGAGGTAATGAAAGCGGACGCCGCTTCGGCCCGGAACTGGCCTTTGGTTATGATGTGCAAATGCAGCTCGGCTCATCCATCGCCCTGATCAAGTATGCCCGGGGATCTTCCTCGATCGCGCCGTCCGCCGACCAGAGCGGCGACGCCTGGAGGGATTTCGATCCCAGCGACGACCGGCTTAATCAATACGACAAACTCGTTTCCACCATTCAGGCTGCGGTCAACAACCTGCCCGCGGGACAGGTTCTCAAGATGAGGGGCGTGGTCTGGATGCAGGGAGAAAGCGATGCGACGGCCACAAACGCCCCCGCCTATCAGGCCAACCTCACCGAGTTGATCGCCGCACTGCGCGCGGACATCGGCGCCATCGCGGCTGCCAGTGGCGGCAGGATGACCCGGTCCGCAGCCTCATGGGGCGAACTGGATGTGTTTGTTGGAACGGTTAGGAATACCACCGCCTTCCGCCAGACGGTGATCAACGCCCAAAACGCGGTCGCTGCGGCGGACCCGAATGTCTTCATCGTCGATGGCACCAACGACCTGAGCGTGATGACCGTCGATGACTGGGGCGCCTCGGGCGTGCATTACGACACCGCCGGGCAAGTGCTGCTAGGCGAGCGCTTCGCGGATGCCGCGATCTCGCGAATCGATTCCGGAGTGCTGGTTTCCGAGTCCGGCGGAGTCACCAGCGTCACCGAGGGCGCTGCCACGGATACCTACACCGTCACCCTCACCCGTGCGCCATCCGCCGACGTCACGATCAACATCACCACGGATTCCCAGGTCAGCGTCTCACCCGCCAGCCTGACCTATACCTCGGGAAATTGGGCGACACCGCAAACCGTCACGGTGACAGCGGTCAATGATGCCGTGGTTGAATCAAACCACTCCGGCTCGATCAGTCATGGTCTATCCAGCACCGACTTGTCCTTTGGTGGTTTGCCGATTAACGGAGTGACTGCCACCGTCATCGACAACGATGTCAACACGGCACCGGTCCTCGCAGCCATCCCGCCCCAGACCGTGGACCAAGGCACGCTGCTCACCTTCACGGCCAGCGCCACGGACACCGATCTTCCGGCCAACACGCTGGCCTACAGCCTGATTGGCGCACCCGCCGGCGCATCCATCAACCCCGGCACCGGCATCTTCACCTGGACGCCCACTGCGGCCCAAGGTCCCGGCAGCTTCAACTTCAGCACCCGCGTCAGTGATGGGAATCTAACCCACGATCAACCGGTGTCCGTCACCGTTGAAAGCCCGCTTCCCAGTCCGGAGGTCGATACCGATGGAGACGGACTCTCCGATCTGTTGGAATATGCATTCGTCACCGATCCCGGGATTCCCAACGCCAACCCGTTCCGTATCAACAGCGCGAACGACAGCACCGTCACCCTCGCATTCCCGTGGAACTGGCAGGCCGCCGGAATCACCTGGCAGATCCGTCACGGCCAGGACTTGTCAAACATCGCGATCTGGCCCGTGGTCGCTCCCGGACCCACCACCATCACGCGTGAAGGCGATATCGACCGCATCACCGCCACGCCCGCCATGGCCTATCCGGACCGTGGATTCTATATCCTGGAAGTCATCGGGAACTGAAGGCGCGACCGCGTGGCGGCGGTTTTCAACCGCCATGCCCAAATGCATCAATTTTGAGGGAAAGTTGAAGCACAGCCCGAATGGCCTGATTGGCTTGGCGTCCGACTTCCCATAAGCTTCTTCACATCAATGTTCATCCGGGTCCATCTGCGGTTCAATTTTCCTCTTGAGCACTACCAGCAAATTTTCAGAATCGACGGGCACTTCATTCAAAAACCCATTTTCATTCGCGTTGTCCATTCGCGGTTGAAAGATCCCTTGCCTGGTCGCCATTGGGGACAAGCGAGATGCTCGGAATGTGTAAGTTATTGCACGATCCGTGTAAGCTGGAACAGGTGACATTCCAAGAGCCCGATACCACTCTAGCGGCGGTCCGCCATAAAACGCAGAGGATTCAATCCGCCGCTTCACTGCCGGCCCTCCAGCAGCCTCCCGCCAAGTTCCCAGAGTCATTAATAGCCCCGCATCAATCCATGAAACCTAAATTCCTCGCATTCCCGCTCAACCTTGTCCTCACCTCATCCGCCGTGATGGCGGTTCTCGCTCCCCTAAATAGCTTCGCCGCCGACTTCACCTGGAAAGGCACTACCAATTCCACATGGGGGACTGGAACCAACTGGTTAGGCGGTAGTGCACCGGCTTATGGTGCCACTTTGACGGCTGACCGGCTGGTCATTGGCAATGGTGCCAATGCCGGAGCGGTTTACGATCCAGGAGCGGGGGTTACGACCACCTTTGGTTCCGGACGGGGGATTATCATCGGCTCAACGACCCAAGGCGCGGCAAATCTCACCGTCTCCAGCGGCACTTTGAAAATCAATGGAGCTGGCACGGCGGGGAACGAACCCATCATGGCGAATGGCGTCAGTGCCTCATTGCTAATCGATGGCGGCAACTTCGATATTACCGGACACCCGACAGCATTCCGCTTTTTCGGAAGCGCTGCAACGAGCCTCACCAGCAATCTCACCATCAGCAGTGGCTCATTCTCTTCGAATGGATTCGATTTGTTAACGGTAGGCACCGCAGGAACAGGCACCATCAACCTGAATGGAGGGTCCATGGCCGTGACCGGTTTTACCCGAACCGCAACCACCGCCACATCCATCCTCAACCTCAACGGCGGCACCCTTCGTATCCGTGGTGGGAACAACGCAAACTTCCTGAATGCGCTTACCGGATTGCAGACCATCGTCAAAACCGGCGGTGCTGTCATCGACTCCAACAACCTCAACCTCACCATCGCCGAGGTGCTGGAGCACGACACCACTCTCGGTACCGGTCTCGACGGCGGGCTCACCAAGAACGGTGCGGGTACCCTCACTCTCAGCGGCGCGAGCACTTACAACGGGGCGACGAAGGTCACGGCAGGCATCCTTAGTTTGGGGGTCAGTCAGGCGATCCAGAACAGCGCGTTGGATACCCTCAACAGCGTCACCGGCGACGCGGGCAATGGTCTCAAAACCACGGTCACCGCCCTCACTTTTGGCGGCCTGTCCGGCGACAAGAACCTCGCCGACGTCTTCACCACTACCTCTGGCGGATATTCCGGTGTGACCGCCCTGACCTTGAATCCCGGCACAGGAGTATCCCATAGCTACTCCGGCATGATCGCCAATGGTGCCATGACCCTGACCAAGAACGGTTTGGGCACCCAGAGACTCTCCGGCGCGAACTCCTACGACGGTGCCACCTCGATCACCGCCGGGTCCGTGACTCTCAGCGACTCTGGAACTCTGGGAAGCAACGCTGCTGGAACCAGCGTGGCCAGCGGCTCATCCTTAGGTCTATCCGGTGCCGGGACCTTCGGCACGAATGAGACCCTCACCATTACAGGAGCGGGCGTAACCACTGCCAACCATTTCGTCACAGGTTCCGCAGGCTCGCGCGGTGCGCTGCAAAGCATCAGTGGATCCAATAGTTACGCTGGCAATATCGAACTCGGGACTAACACGACCATCCGTATCGGGACCCAGAACGGAGCATCGCTGGAAATCACCGGAGCGATCACTCAAGCCTCAGGCATCACGACCGGCAGCGTTTACTTCCGTCCGGGTGATACCGCCGGTGACTATGTGACCCTGTCGAACTCAGGCAACTCGTTTGGCGGAGACTCGAGGATCTATACGAATGCGACCGCCGGAAACCACGCCGGCGTCCGCCTCGGCGTGGACAACGCCTTGCCGACCAGTCTCACGATTTTAGGTGACACCGGCACCGGTGCCGGAACCGCGCTGGATCTCAACGGCAAAATTCAGACGCTCAACGGTCTGGCCGGATCGACCAACCTGAACATCATCAACTCCAACACCAGCACCGCCTCCACCCTCACGGTGGACAACCTGGTGGACAGAACCACGGCAGGAACCGTCATCCGCGGCGGCGTAGGACTGGGCACCATCAATGTCATCAAAGACGGAGCATTCACCCAAGCCCTCTCGGCAACTAACGATTACACCGGCACGACCGTCGTCAATGCAGGCAAGTTGCTGATGGGCGATGCCGCGGCCGATAACTTCGCCACATCGGGAGTCACGGTTGCCAGCAACGCGACGCTCGGTGGCTCGGGCACCATTGCAGGAACGGTTGGCGTTACCGGCATCCTCGCTCCGGGCATCACAGGGGTCAGTGGCGGCATCGGGACTCTGGCTGCGGGCGAGACCACTTGGAAGGGAGCAGCAACAAGCGACGCGGCTACCATTTGGCAGTTCGATCTCAGCGCCAACTCAAACGTTTCCGATACACTCGCCATCACCGGAGCCTTC
>JAIFNK010000290.1 GCA_020047775.1 Akkermansia sp.
CGAGGGAAAACTTGCCTTCAAGGGCGGATAGGAACGCGGGCGGCATGATCTGCCGGAGCACATCCTCCATCAGGCCGAGCGACACCGCTTCAGATAGATCCATGCCGAGCACATCGAAGCGGGCGCTTTCCGTCCAGTGCCAGCCGTAGGGCGCGGATTTCATGTTCCGGATGATCGGAAAGATACGAGAAAGTTCATGCATGTCGCGCTCGATGGTACGCTTCGTCACATCGTGGCCGGCGCTTGCCATGGCGTTGCGGAGTTGGAGCGAGCTTTTGCCGGGCGGGCGGGATGGCAAGTGGTTGCGCAGCAGTTCCCACTGGCGGGCGAGGGTGGTTTCGTGGTCGGAGCTTGGCATGGTGCGGGTTGGTTAGGATTATTGGAAGCCGATCCGCCGTGAGCGGCCGGCCTTGAGATCGGATTTGGCGATCACCGCTTGCAACAGGCCGCACGCATCGCGGAACGGTTGGAAACGGTGTTGTCTGGCAACGGCCGCGAAATCGCCGGGGGTCGCGGTTTCGAGGGAGTGCGCCAGATCCAGATCGGCGGATGTCGGCTGCGGGAGCCTGAGATTCTGACAATACGAGGCAAGCAGGCGCGAAGCTTGATCCGGGAGGAGATAGCCGAAGTGGAGTTTGATGTCGAATCGGCGCATGCTCGCGGGATCAAGCTGGGCGATTAGATTGGTGGAAGCAATCAGGATCCCCGGGAAAGATTCGATCTGGGTGAGCATCTCGTTGATCTGGGTGACTTCCCAAGAATGCCGGGTCTGCGTGCGGTCCTGCAGGAACGAATCCACCTCATCGATCAGAAGGACCGAGCCATCCTGTTTGGCGGTTTCGAAGGCGCGGGCGATTTTTTGCTCGGTCACTCCGAGGAAGGGACTCAAGAGATCGGACGCCTTCTGGAGCTGGAGCGGCTGACCGATTTCCTGGGCGAGCCAGTGGCCGAACGAGGTTTTGCCGGTGCCGGGCGGGCCATACAGGCAGAGGCGGGCGCTCGGATTTCTCCGCAGGTTGGCGGCGATCTGCGGAAGGTCGGCGGCGGTATTCAGGTGGGCGATGTCATAGAGCCCGGGCTGGATCACCTGGATCGTCGCTCTAGCAGGGTCCGTGTGGCCTTGGGCTTTGAGGATTCCGCCGATCACATGGGTGAACGCGGCGTCCCGGTTACCCTTTGGAATATCCCGGCTGATGACTTGAATGACGTCCCGGGCGCGGGTGATGACCGCAGGTGCTAGATCTTCGATGCCGGCGAGATGCTCGATCAGTCCGGGCGTGACGAGTTTGCTGATTTCCTTCCTGAGAATCCTGTCGCGCTGGGCCTTCGGCGGAATCGGAACCTCCAGGATGAAATCAAAACGCCGCGAGAACGCAGGATCCAGTGAATCGATCGAGTTGGAGATCCAGAATACCGGCTGGCGGTTGGTTTCCAGCATCTGGTTGAACCAGCCCTTGTGGGAGCCCGCCATGCTACGGTTGGAAGGAGAGGGGGCGAAAATGTCCTCCGCTTCGTCGAAAACCAGCAGGACCGGCTCATCCTGAAAATACGTCTGCGCCAGATTGAGCGCGGTGAGTCGTCTTGGGGCCCTCATAGGGTCGCCATCATCGTCGGAGGTGTCGAGTTCATACACCGGGATGTCCAACGCACGTCCCAGCACTCTAACGAGCTGGGTCTTGCCAGTGCCAGGCGAACCATGGATCAGGACATTCACCCCGACCTTGCGCCTGGACCTGACCTTTTTCAGATAGGGCAGCAGCAGGTCCAGACTCGCTTGGAGTTGGGGGTAGTCTTCGAGTCCGAGTTTCGGAGGGGCGGGAGTGACGACACCAAACGATTTCAGAAGTTTGGATGGCTGGTAGGTATCGCGGATGAGCTGTTTAGCGAGGGCGGAGGAATGAAAATTCAGAGTTCCGATTCGGTGAGGATGGTCGCTTGGCTTCAACAGACCGCATTTCGTCAATCGGCTACTTGCAGATAGGACCGAAGACACCGCGTTCTGAGGCAGGCCGAGGACCTTGGAGAGAAGTCGGGAGGAATTGGATGCTTTGCCGCCGTGGAGCAGCGCCCACATGTCGACCAGTGGCGACTCGACCTCCTTGCAAACGAAGAATTCGAGAACCCGCTCCTCGGTCGTGTTGAGCTTGAGTGACGCCGCGAGTTTACTCAAATTGCCCCGCGCTCTTCGAGGCAGGGACGTCGGCCCCGCGCTTTCGAGGGAGGCTTGAAGTGCGTCCAGCATCCGGGGAGTCGCCGCGACCTTGGCCGCGTCGAGATTCAGGGGGAGTCCCAGGAACTCTGCGATGTCCGGATCCTCATACTCGCCATTTTTGATTAACGAACTACGGCCGAGCCCGGGAGCCAAAGCGCGGAGGACCCAGAGTGCGAGAAGGCGGTTATACGGAGATTGGAATCGTCGGGGTGTCATGGGGTGTCGGTGGCGAAGAGCGTAATTTGGCAGGGAGGTGCGACGGAATAGGTCGCGCTCGTGATACCGTCCCGGAATGATTCGCTCGCGGCATGAGGGGCTGGAAATCCCTGCCGCTGTCCTGATTCGTTAGCGGGGCGTTAGGATCTTGCTGTCACGCTGCGCGCCGTTCGCGACAGGTGGGCCGGGTGAGTCAGTCCAGCCGCACCATGGTTTCCCCGGCGTCTTCCTCCGCGATCTCCGCAGCTTCGCGTTTCGATTCAAATCCTTCCGTCTTTGCGATGCCTTGGCGGTTCATTTTCTTTGGCTTGCCATGAGCCGTCCGGCCTCAGGGCGAGTCAGCGACGGTCACAGACACGCCGCTACAGGGTGGGGGGATTAGATCGTGCGGATCGTGGAACCGGTGCGGATGTTCACCACGCGGACGCGGCCATTGGCTTGAGTGAGGTGGAACGAATCCAGCCTGGTGGCAGTTCCCGCATCCGAAATCCGCGCTCAAAAAATAATTGAAAATTTCCCTACCCACCCCCGCTATTTGTCCCACCCCTCCTGCTACGGTGGGCGCATGACTGAATCCAAGCACACGAATACCCCGCTTCCCAGTCGTTGAAAATTTGCAGGCGGTCCCTAATGGACCAGCCCCCCTCCGATGGTTCGCTTCGGGCCGCCTGCATCCATCCTCTTCTATCTTCCCTATCCGAAACCAATCAGCTTCCATCCTCATGTCCAAACAAAAGACCAACAAGACCGTCCGTAATTCCCCGCCGCTCGTCACCCTGCTCAGGGAACTCGTCGTCCCCGCGTTCGAGGAACAATTCAACCCGGCCGAGGATGCTCCCGGGTTCGAATTGATCGATCCGGAATCCGGCGAGCCTCCGTTCGTGCGCGGCGAATTGGGCGGGGGCCGTCTCGTCCACGTCCAGGCGTTGCCGCTAGATGAGATGCGGTCGATCCTGCGGATCAGCCTTCTCGCCGGCCATTTCATCGACAGCGCTTCAGGTCCGGCCCTGCTCGTCGGCAACCTTTTGGAGCTCAGCCCCTTCCATGTCCGTGCCGATTTCCAGCTCGGGTATCACGGGCGGATGAGCGTGGGTTGCGACCTCATGGTGCGCGCCGACGACGCCGCGATCGTCCGCCACCGGCTCGGCGAGTTGGCGCAATTGGCGGATGACTTCGAGTGGTTCTTCCCGCTGCGCATGCCGACCCGCTTGACCTGGCAGCAGGTCGCCGGCCTCGAAATCGACTGGGAGGATCTCCCCCACAATGACCTCGCCGGGTTTCTCGACGAGGGGCTGCAAGTGCCGACAGCCGAGCGCACGCCGCTGGTCTTGCTGCGACTCGCCCGGGGACTTGGCCGCTGGCAGGATGTCCTGCAGTTGCTGCGCGAACACCCGGCCGACTTTCCACGCAAGGAGTGGGCTCCGCTGAAATGCATGGCCTGCCGCCAGCTCCACCGTTGGCTGCCCGCCATCCGCGCGGCGAAGGAAGGCGGCATCCGCCACGGCCGCTATCCCGGCGCGAAGTGGCTCAGCCCGTCCTACGTGATCGCGATGATCGAAGGCGGTGACGACATCGAGGCGCTACGGTTCTTGGGGAAACCCGCCGAGGGCGAGCCCGGCTTCTATCCGTGGCTGCGCGGCTTGGCCCTGCACCGCGCCGGCGACTGCGAACAGGCATCCACGTCGTTTTCCTCCTACTTCTTGAACTGGCCGGGCGACGTGCTTGGTGTCGCTGCCACCCACACGATCGCGCCGGACGACGAATAAACCGCTCCCGCCACTCCCTTGAAACCTCAATCCCACCGAACCATGGGCTTCTTCAAACGATTCAAAAAACGCCAACCGGAGGCGGATGACGACTGCCAGCACCTGTCAGCCTTGGGAGATGACGAACACGCATGGGACGGCCTCGACGACGACCAGCTGAAACAGATCCTATCGGTGAAATTCATCGAGTACGGAGCGACCCAGGACGGCTCACGGATTTTGGAATAGCCGTCCACAGCCCGGCGTCGAACGTCCAGTGGACATCGGGAGTGAGGGCGAGGCCGTTGCGGGGATCGCCATTGCCGCTGTCACCGGATTCGATCAGGTCGATGACGGTGAGCAACATCAGCGGCTTGTGGGGTGTAATGCCGCGTGTCCCGGTGCGGGCGACGTTGAGGTTGGCGAGTTTGCCGAGTCAGCAGTGAGAGAGAGTTTGCAAGGTTTAAGTTTCCAGGAAGTTTCAGAGCGAGACGCTCCGGCAACGGTCTGCGGCGAGACGCCACAGCCACGCGAGACGGCTTTGTTTGCAACTACGCCGGTCCAAGAACGCCGGAACCACTTAAAACTATGAGAAGGTGGGGTGGGCGCGCCAGGCGGTCGGGCCCTACCTGGGTGGCGATCTCCAACGGCTCCGCCTGGAGGCGGATCAAAAGTGATGCGAAAATGCCAAGATAGCGCTCGAACCGCAAGGCGGGGGCGCACTCGACATAGACGCGGAGGATGACCGGGAGTTCGCCTAGCAGGCTGCGGTGAACGGTGAAGTGGCCTTCCCGGGGATCGAGGAAGCCGAAATCGAGTTGGGCGGTGGCGACTTCCAATTCGTCCGAGTCGCCGGCGGCGAACATGAGTTCGCGGGCTTTTTCCTCGGCGCTGGCGTAGCTGCCGAAAAAGGCGCGAAGGTCGCGCTGGAGGCGGAAGAAAAGCTGGTTGAACGGGATCTTGCGACGGAGCCGGGCGGCGGCGATGAATACTAACAAATCCTCTTTCCGGCGCCGGCGGGGGGCGGTGAAGGCCGGCTCTGCGGTGGCAGTTGCGTGGTGACCTCGTTGACGCTCAGTCCCGCAAGCGCCACTCCACCAACGCGCCGAGAGCAATCCCCACGGCGTAGGCGGGCAAGTCGGGCCAGTTGAAGGTGTTTCCTAACACCAGCCGTCCCGGGATTGTGGCGCGCACCGCGTCGAGCCACGGCGCGTGATAGATTTGGGAGAATTCGACTCCCCACGAAAAGGTCAGCGCCAGCAGGGCGACGATCAACGTTGATGCCCGGGGCATCAGGAATCCGAAACCCACGAACACCATCAGTGCCCACAGCGCGTCGCCACCGTAGTTCGACAAGTCCGGCGGCAGGGGGATGAAACCCGAACGCCACAGTAGCCCTGCCGCGACTACGGCGAGTGCCAGGGCCACATACAGCAACCGGTTCCGTGAGGCAGTCGATGTTTGTTTCCGGGCGGGCCGGATATGAAGGCGGTGCTGCATGGGCGGGCGGACGTTGTAGCCGGGCGACCAGTAGCCCGGCAAGCGGGACGGCTCGCAGACATCCATTTCATCGAAAATTCACCAGGAGTTCGTCAGGCCTGCACGCAGCCGCGCGATCGTCGCCCCGCTATGAAAGAAAACATTGTGATACCCATCAAGATCGAGCGACTGAAACTATGGACCCGTTGGACACTGGAAGCGACAAGCTGGCTGATCTGCCTTGGCCTACTGGCTGTGAGTGGGGCCATTGCCGGTCTTGCCGCACTGGTCTGGCTGATCTCGGACTCCGAAGTCATTCTCACACTCGGACTCGGCAGTAGCCTCGTGCTCGGACTGTCTGGAGTGTGGCACTTGCTGCGCCAGCTTGACCGGGCCGTCAAACAACTGCGACGCGAAACGCCAGTGGCCTGATGGAGCGGTCGTGCGTGAGCCACCGCGATCATGTGCCAGCTGCCACGGATGTGGCGCATCGTTTCTCGTTGCCCGACGCCTTGGCTTTGGCAAATTGTTACCATGTGTAACAGCTACCGCATCCAACCGAACCGAGGAGCCACGAGTCTGGCGCAGCGGGTCAGCGAGGCGACGGCCAAGCTGGCTTCCACCCTCGTCCGCAAGTCCGACCCCGGAATGGTCGTGCGTGCTGACGGCCGAGTGGAATTATGCGCTGGGGATTCCACCGGAGCTTCAACCCGGCGATCAACAATGCGCGCTCCGACAAACAGGAAGGCGGCATGTGGCGGGAGGAAATGCAGGAGTGGCTGGCCGGGAGCGGCCGATGGGATTTCCAGCCCTTCGCCGGGCCTCTGGTGGTGACGACGTGCGAGAGTCCGCTGGCGAAGCGGCCGGGTGCTGGAACGCGGCAGGGGGAGTTGTTCTGATGTGGTCTGATCGCACGCGTAATCAATAGGCGCTAAACATCACCCATAACCATGATCCCCTACCTGCCCATCCTCTGAAAGAGCAACCATCATCTTTCCGGCCATTCACCCATCACAATACCGCACATGCAGCAGCTTCTGAAACCCCAGGAACTGGCGGCCCTCATCAATGTCAGCGTCCCCACGATCATGAATTGGCATTATGGCGGAATCATCCCCGCCCGGCTCCATGTCGGACGGGTCAGTGAGAACTATCAAACCCTGGCCTCCTGGCTCCAGAAGCGCAAACAACCGCCCCTGAGCGGTCCTGCAATTTCCTGCATGGCTGGAGCGCTACTTCGAATTAGCCAAAACCTGTAACCAACCCGCAAATGCTTCGACATCCGGCACCGAGCCATATTTTTGCTCAGCTTTTTTTGAGTCCGCTCATCGCTAGATCAATCGGCGGATTTGCGCCGCTGTCGTGATTTTTCGGAGATTTCGGCGATTTGCTCTTCCACAAGCACCTTGAAGCGCTCGTAAGCGGCGATGTTTTTCTGGACCGCAGGCAACTGGTCGCGAGGGATGTATTCGGTTACGTTGCGACCGTTCTTGCGATGCTGGAGGTTGTAGTAAGGCTGGCCGTCAGGGCCCGTGCGGATGACGGAGAGATGGCCGCGCTCCATAGAGGTGATCGCGACCATTTGTTTGATGCGTTCGGGAAGCTGATTAATCTTCATGGGCTCACAGTATATTCAGAACCATATACCTTGCCACAAAAAAATACAGGAGGATCATGGATTTCCTGCTTCAGGACATAATTCTTCCTGCACCCCGCCCCACGGCCGGAGGAAAAGAACTGTATCTTCGTCGGCGGAGAAACCGCCAGGCAGTGCGCCGTCGTCATCGACACACCGGTCGAATGCGCCAAACGCCACAGCCAAGACCCGGAAGTCCGCCTTGCAGACATCCACACCGGCCGGACCAACCAAGACGGTCTCACCGTCCTGCTCCCCTCCCCCAGGCAGCCCGCCGCACGGACAAGCGCTCCAGTGCCGACTCAAAAGGTCTGTCCGGTCTGAACCGGATAACATGGGGGACAACATACACACCTGGGTATGCTATCGATGCGCCGCCGGCGGGAAACGCCCGCCAGCCAGACATCGGGCGCTTACGCCTTAACGCAAGAGATCGAACTTCTTCATGACCGGTTTCCCGTATAACATACGCCCGATCTTGGTCCAGATTTTCACAACAATGAAACGCAAACCTGAATCCACTTCGGTTTTTTTGACAATACTATCAGTCTGATCTGGCGGACGGGCTTCTAAAGTGCGGGCTTCTAAAGTGCGGGACACCAACTCGTTGAGGCGCATGTTCTCTAATGCAAGCGATACCATCTCAAGCCCGAAAGCAGGAGTCAATTGGCAAACCCTACCTCCTATATGATTGTGTGAACTATTGATAGAAGCTTCAAATTCATCAATTGTATTTTCCCAGGAAAACCTCTCCGCGATCCGCTGTCGGCATGCGATTGAGAACGAATTGAGAACAGTAGGATTATTGATCAACTTTTTCAAAGCTTCAACATAATCAGCCACATTCTTATCACCACTTGTAATCAGGAATCCGGTATTCACGTCTAAAACTTCCGAATGCCCGCCAACATCACTGACAACAGGCACCACGCCGGCAGCCATCGATTCGAGAAGGGAGATCGAAATGCCTTCATATAACGAAGGCATAAGCAGGATATCAGAAGCAATCAAGGCGTCCAACCACTGTTCGTGTGGTACCGCGCCCAATGTTGTCACATGGGATCTCAGCTCATACATATCCAGAAGTGACTCGAAATCCGCCTTTAGTTCACCGTCACCTATCACCAGAGCGTGAAATACAAGACCCGCCTCCACTGCTGCCTTGAAAATTTCAGCAAGCAGCTCCGGTCGCTTTTGTTTGGTCATTCGGCCCCCGAAAACAACAAGTGGAAGCTCTTTATCAATCCCGAGACGTGACCTGACAATAACCCGGTTGGAAATGGTCCTTTCCAGTCCAGGGGGGCGGACACCCGTATACATAACCCTGACACGGCCGGGATCAGCTCCCCGGGAACGCATCCATCCCGACAAATGTGCGGTTGTCACAATATTCATATCCAACACGTCCTGATAGCCGACGCCAAACCGCGGATGCCCACCATTTATCCAATCAAGCTCCTCCACATGATTGATGTCAACAAACACGGTATTTGGAGAAGCACTCCGCAAGTAGGGAAGAAGTTGGTAACCAATGGTGCTTCCACTTAAAACGACGGTGTCAATCTTCCGTGAACTTATCAGATAAGTTATAAACCGGGGATAATCTATTTCCCGCAGAAAATTAGGCAACACGAAAACATCCTCGGTTAGCTCCGTATACTTATATTCGCACACGTGTCTGGCGGAAAGCGTGGCGCAAACCGTTACTTCGTGGCCCCTTCCCACGAGACCTTCAATAAGCTCAAGATTCACCCTGTCGGCACCACCAACAACCATCCAGGGAATAATAAACATGATACGCCTGCCCTTGCGGTTGGGCTCAAGGGCATTGTTTACCAACGATTCACTTTCTATTGACTCATAAGGTTCGGGCGCACGCCTCAAAGGCGTTGGAAACCTGGTGTGGAGGTCAGGATATTTCTCCTGCATGGCTTTCGCAAAATCAGCATTATCATAACCTGACTGGATAATTTGCTCATACCGTCCTCCGCCTAACTTCCGATACCATTGAAGGTATTCTTGTATGGTATAACCCCAATGCCCCTTGTTGGCCAAAGCCAGCCAGAAATCCCAGTCCTCATATAAATAATCGATTGTTTCATCAAAACCTCCAACCTCCGCAAAAGCGCTATATCGGACTACGGCAATGGGCGGGGCGCTATTAGCCTTTAAATACTCCTTCCCGCGCTCGTAACCTTGTTCCCATAAAAACTGCTGGTCTCCAAATATCACATTGTAGGAATTGCAAAACGAGAATCCGGTATTGGAATCGAGAAACCAGACACACTTCTCGAGGTACGTTGATTCGAGCATGTCGTCATGATCAAGCAGACATATGTACCTGCCTTTGGAATTCTTGAAACCTGTGTTACGGGCGGCAGCCGTCCCGCCGTTAACCCGTCTGACAACTTTGATGCGTGAGTCTATCAGCCCGAATTCGGCCAGTCGGGCGACAGACTCGGCATCAGTGGAACCATCATCAACTATGATCCATTCCCAGTTCTGTAACGTTTGCCTGAAGACCGACTGAAGTGTCTCCTTGAAAAATAGACCTGCATTGTAATAAGGCGTAACAATGGAGACATCGACCTGTAAATCACGGGTCGATGGCTGTAGTCTGAAAGACCAAGGTTTAACCCTAAGTCCAGGCAGATCGGTGAAGTCCGGTTCTATAGCATTAATCATTTTAAATCATTATTGATAGACTTTTAAGAATGGCCCCCGCAGAAAACCTTTGATTCGAAGTGCCATAATGTCCGCATCCTCAAGAAGTCCCGCCTTGTTTTCTGAATCTTAAGCGCCGCAACTTCACAAATCAATAAACATGCGTCGATCACCCCAATCCCGATCACCCCGGTCGACCACGAGCAGATGTTCCGGATGACCTTGCGGAAACAAGGCAATTGCGAGCCTGCTTTCCCCACCCTTCAACTTATCCAATGGTATGGAGATTGAGTCTTTCCAGATCGTTCCTTGTTTGATGGCGAGCCTGCTGAACGGTTGATTATAATCATGTTGGGCAAGGATATTCCCGCCCCCATCTGTAAGATGAACCGCGTTGGTAAATCCCAGTTTTTGTTCAACAAGACTTTCCCAGGCAAAATCGATGTGCATTCCGTTTTGGTCGCGAACAATCTTTACTCCACGCAATACGAATCGGTCGCCAAAGCGGGTTCCCACAATGGATTGCAACTCCGGTGGAGTCATCATGTTGGCATCAGAAGCGTCAATTCGATTCAGATTTCCCATGGAAAAATAGATTGACACTAAAAGACAGGCCAGCACCGAAGCTGCCCAAACGGTCTTGCGATTGAGACCGAAATGGTCATACCACGACGCCTTCATCACCTGAGTGCCGTGCATTCCCCTTGTTTTTTGTCCAAGTATGAGGCGCCTTCCCGGCATCTCAACCAAAGCCCACATCAAATAGGATGCAAGCAATATGACGACCCAGAAAACCAACAAGAGGAGGGAATCCGACCACTTTGAAAACGAAATGTAATTCGCCAGATAGTATCGTATGACAATTTGGTGCAAAAGGTAGAGCGAAAAGCTTATCTCACCCAAAACGACCAGGATTGGGTGGGACAGCCAGGCAGTGATCCAGCCACGCCCCATCGCCATCACATAGATGAGCAGGCCAAATGCAAGCATCGAACTACTTCCTGCCAACCATACGCTCAGGGCGGGATTGGGCCAGTTCCGGGCAATCCATGCGATGAGTGCTGAAGCAAAATGCGTTGACAACACAACGAGCAAAAGAGCGGAACTTTCATACAAGGTTCCCCGCAATTTACTCCATTGAACATTTTCCACATTCTGTCGCCAGCAACCGGCAACAAAAATACCAAGTACGAACTCGAAAATCCGACCAAGCGGGCTGATGTATAACAACGCAGTGCTCGTAATACCGTCTGTCACCGCACCTGTATGCGGTTGGAGATTCAAGACATTGGACACTATAATCAGCAAGGCTACCACCATGGCGGCACCCAAAAGCTTTTTCCACCCGGTCACGTTCCATCGAAGAACAAGAAGTGGGAAGACCAAATAGAAAAAGAACTCCGTGGAAATGCTCCAGGATGGCGAGTTATATGAGAAATAGTATTTTGAAAGAGGTATCCACGCATTGACCATGAAAATGTTGGCTAGCGCGGTTTTGCTGTCCCAACTCAACTGCAACAATAGAAATGCAAGGATAAAGCTCATCAGCAGCCCCGGCCAAATGCGGGCGATCCGGGCAAGCCAGAACTGTCTGA
>JAIFNK010000126.1 GCA_020047775.1 Akkermansia sp.
CATTCCAACCGACCAACTACAGCGCGATTGGCGAAAAGGATTATTACAAGACCCGCAATCTCAAGCCCGACGATTACGTGCTTGGAAAGAGCCCCGCCACCGGGCTCCCCGGGAAAAAGGCGGACGCCGCCGCCCCGGAACCGGCAAAAAAAAAAGATGATCCCCAGCGACACGCCCCAAGCGACGAGCCAGGCCCCGCAGCCGTAGCGCGTCCCCAGGCCGTTGCCCCGCCAGCGCCCGGCGAGAGAGTCGTCTTCATCGGCAACGGCCTTGCCGAAAGGGATCTCTACTACAGCCGGCTAGAGACCGAGTTCTATCTCCGCAATCCCGACAAGCAGCTGATCATCCGCAACATGGGCCGCCCGGGTGACACTCCGGGCTTCCGGCCCCACCCCGCCCGCAGTTCGCAGTGGGCGTTTCCCGGTGCCGAAAAATTCCACCCGGACAAGTCCCGCCACAGTGGCAAGGGATTCTTTTCCACGCCCGATCAATGGCTCACCCATTTGAAAGCGGACACCATCGTCGCCTTCTTCGGCTACAGCGAATCCTTCGAAGGGCCCAAAGGCGTCGCCAACTACGAGGCGGAGCTCGACGCCTTCGTCGTCCATACTCTCGGCAAGGCCTACAACGGGACCGCCGCGCCGCGACTGGTGCTCGTTTCCCCCATCGCCTACGAAGACCAATCCAAAACCCGCGACCTCCCGGATGGCGCGGCTGAAAACGCAAACCTGAAGCTTTACACCGCCGCCATGGGCCGCGTGGCGAAAAAGCACTCACTCACTTTCGTCGATCTCTTCACCCCCACGCAGAAAATTTACGGCAAGGCCAAGGATCCCTTCACCACCCGTGGCTTCATTCCCACCGAGGCGGGCTATCAGCAGCTTGCCGGCATTCTGGCCGACGGCGTTTACGGTTCCCAACCGGTGGGCACCAAAGCGGATCCCGCCAAGGTGCTCGCTGCGGTCAAACAGAAAAACTGGTTCTGGCAGAACGACTACGGCATCCTCAACGGCGTTCATTCCCACGGCGGGCGCTACAACCCGTTCGGCCCGCAGAACTACCCGGACGAAGTCCAGAAAACCCGGGAAATGCAGGGCCTGCGCGACAAGCTCATCCACGCCGTGGCCGCCGGCAAAACCACCAACCTCAGCGTCGATGATTCAAAGACCCACCCGCTGCCACCGGTGGCGACCAATTACAAGCCCAGCAGCAAGAACGGCAACCCGGAATACCTTTACGGAGAGCAAGCCGAGAAGACCCTCACCGTCCCGGAAGGTTACAAGGTCAAGCTGTTCGCCTCGGAAAAAGAATTCCCCAACCTCGCCAACCCGATGCAGCTTTCCTTCGACAACCGCGGCCGCCTATGGGTGGCCACCATGCCCACCTACCCCGCCTACCGCCCCGGCGACGCGCTCCCTAACGACAAGATCCTCATTTACGAGGACACCAATAACGACGGCCGCGCCGACAAGGAAATCGTTTTCGCCGACAAGCTCCACCTGCCCATCGGCTTTGAATTCGCGCCGGAAGGCATTTATGTCGCCCAAGAGCCGAATCTCATCCTGCTCCGCGACACGGATGGCGATGATCGCGCCGACGTCCGGGAAATCGTGTTAGGTGGCTTCGACACGCACGACACGCACCACGCCATCAGCGCCTTCTGTGCCGATCCATCCGGCGCATTTCTGATGGGAGAAGGCGTGTTCCTCCACTCGAATGTGGAAACCGCCTACGGTCCCGTGCGGGCGATGAACGGCGGCTTCTTCCGCTACAATCCGCAGCGCAGCCAGCTCGAGCGCACCGCCCAACTCAGCATCCCGAACCCTTGGGGCATCGCCTTCGACGACTGGGGTCAGGACTTTTTCCTTCACACCTCGGGCACCAGCATCAACTGGATGCTTCCCGCCTCCTCCAGGCCCACCTACGGCAGCCAAAGCCCGTCTTCGCCCGACCTCGCTCCCAAGGGCAACGCCGTGCGTCCCACCTCGGGCCTCGAATTCGTCTCCTCCCGCCATTTCCCGGATGAAGTCCAGGGCGACATGCTGCTCTGCAACACCATCGGATTCCTCGGCATCAAACAACACTCCATCGTCGATGACGGCACCGGTTACAAAACCGCATTCCGCCAGGACCTGCTGAAGTCGTCGGATGGGAATTTCCGCCCGGTGGACCTCGAGTTCGCGCCTGACGGCTCGCTCTATGTCATCGACTGGCACAACGTGCTCATCGGCCACATGCAGCACAACGCGCGCGACCCGCTCCGCGACCACGTCCACGGCAGGGTCTATCGGATCACCTGTCCGGCGCGGCCGCTCGTCAAGCCGGCGCAGGTCGAAAAGGCTCCGGCCGCCACCTTGTTGGAAAACCTCAAACTTCCCGAATACCGCACCCGCTACCGCAGCCGCCGGGAACTCCGCGCCCATCCCGCCGCCGAAGTGCTGCCCGCCCTCAAGGAATGGGTTGCCAAACTTGACCCCAAGTCGCCGCGCCACGAGCACCACCTGCTGGAAGCCTTGTGGACCACTTGGGGACTGAATCAAGTGGACGAACCCCTCCTTGGCAAGCTCCTCGAAGCTCAGGACTACCACGTCCGCGCCGCCGCTGTGCGGGTGCTTCGATACAACACCCACCGCGTCGCCGGTCATGCCGCGCTGCTCGAAAAAGCAGCCGCCGATCCCCACGGCCGCGTCCGCCTCGAAGCCATCATCGCCGCTTCCTGGCTAAACAACCCGGCGGGTAAAAAAGTCGTCGCCATCGCCGCCGCCCAGCCGCTCGACGAATGGAGCAAGGGAGCCGCCGCCACCGCCAAATCTCGCTTGGATGGAGTCCAGGACACGGTGGTGGACGAACATCCCGCCCCGCCGGTTCCCGCCCACCTGACCGCCCCGGAAAAACAGCAATACCTCGCCGGTCATGAAATCTATTTCCGTGACGCCCACTGCGCGACCTGCCATCAGCCGGACGGCAAGGGCATCGATCCGGCTTTCCCGCCCCTGGCTAACAGCTCGTGGGTGGCCGGTGATCCGGACCGCTTGATCAAGCTCACCCTGCACGGCCTGATGGGTCCCTTCGAAGTGAACGGAAAAAAATACAACGGCCTGGTGCCGATGACCCCCTTCGGTGGCATGCTCAAGGATGACGAAGTCGCCGCCGTGCTCACCTACGTGCGCAACAGCTTCGGCAACAAGTCCTCCGCCGTCCAGCCAGCCCAGGTCAGCGCCATCCGCGCGGCCACCGCCGGCCGCCAAAGCTTCTACATCGCCGAGGAATTGCTCAAGGAACACCCGATTAAATAACGGGCCCGCGTCCTGCCCGAACGTGCGGGATGAACGACGAAGCGCTCGATACCCACCACGAGGCGAGCTCACCACCATTGAAAACCTCACGGGCGCGCCCGAGCTGCAAAAAGCTCTACGGTTGTGCTGGCGCGCATGATGATTTGTGAAAACGGGAGATAGTGCTAACCGGAGCGCTGGCTGAAGCCTAATCCTTTCAATTATTTTCTCACACATGGCAATCGTGCATATGGTGGGCCTGCCAATAACTTCCGTCTTTTGAAAAATCAAAGCCATTCAACCGCCAATGAGGGGCGAGCCTCAAGCCACCAGCGCTTTCAGTCTGCGGCAGACTTCCTCCACGTTCGCACGCGAGTTGAACGCGGAGATCCGGAAATAACCCTCGCCCGCCGAACCGAAGCCGGAGCCGGGGGTGATGACGACCTGGGCCTCGCCTAACATTTTGTCGAACATGTCCCACGAGCTCAGTCCAGCCGGGCAGCCGACCCAGACGTAAGGCGCGTTTTCACCGCCGAAGACCGGGAGCCCGGCAGCAGCGGCCGCTTCGCGGAGGAGCTTGGCGTTGCCCATGTAGTGCTCGATGAGCGCGCTGACTTGTTGTTTTCCTTCGGGGGAAAACACGGCGGCGGCGGCTTTCTGGACGGGATAGCTGGCACCGTTGAACTTGGTGCTGTGGCGGCGGCTCCAAAGCTGATGGAGCGGGATGCGCTCGCCAGTGTCCGACTTACCACTAACGGTTTTCGGGATGACAATGTAGGCGCAGCGGACGCCGGTGAATCCGCCGTTTTTCGAAAAGCTGCGGAACTCGATGGCGCAATCGCGCGCGCCATCGATTTCGAAGATGGAGCGCGGGATTTCCGGGTTCTGGATGAAGGCCTCGTAAGCGGCGTCGAAAAGGATGATCGCGTCGTTGGCCTTGGCGTATTTCACCCAGGCTTCGAGCTGCGCGCGGGTGGCGACGGCTCCGGTCGGGTTGTTCGGGAAGCAGAGATAGATGAGATCGGCTTTTTCGGCGGGGACATCGGCGACGAATTTGTTAGCCGCATTGCAGGGAAGATAGAGCAGGCCGGCGTAGGCGCCTTTTTCATCGGCGTCACCGGTGTTGCCGGCCATCACGTTGGTATCGACGTAAACCGGATAGACGGGATCGGTGATGGCGATGACGTTGCCCTTGCCGAAGATGTCGAGGATGTTGCCGGTGTCGCACTTCGAGCCGTCCGAGATGAAAACCTCGTCAGCGGAAATGCCGAGATTGGCGAACTGGTTGTCCACGATCGCCTGGCGCAGAAACTCGTATCCCTGCTCCGGACCGTAGCCCTTGAACGTCTCGCGGCTGGCCATTTCATCGACGCCTTCGTGCATCGCTTTCACCACGGCGGGCGGCAGCGCCTCGGTCACGTCGCCGATGCCGCAACGGATGATGCGGGCGGCTTTGTCGGGGTTTTGTTCGGTGTAAACGCGCACCCGGCGGGCGATTTCAGGGAACAGGTAACCGGCTTTGAGTTTGAGGAAATTGGAGTTGATCGTGGCCATGCGGGCGGACGTTTAACGGTCGCCGGGCGGTCGCGCAAGGCTGGAACTCACCGGTGGAGGTGAGGAAATTCCGGAGTCCGCGCTTTCCTTTCCGGACGGGACCGGGTTCGCTCCGGCGAAATGTCGGAACAAGCCGGATCAGGAAACACATGGACGCGCGGGCAGCGCTGGGTGAGCGACGGCGAGCCGGAACTGGGCCTCGGCATCATCCGGAAAAGCGGCGACGGGCGGGTGGAAATCGACTTTCCGGCCGCCGGCGAAACGCGGATCTACGCCACAGACACCGCACCGCTGCGGCGGGTGAGGTTCCAGCCCGGTGACCGGATCAAGGTCCACTCGGGAGCGGAAATGACGGTGGAAGCGGTGCGGGAGGAACGCGGATTGCGGATTTATGAAACCGACGACGGCCAGGTGCTCGAATCCGATTTGTCCGACTCCATCAGCTTCAGCAAACCGGAGGAACGCCTGTTCGGCGGAAAACTCGACGATCACGGCGACTTCGATCTGCGCGGCGAGGCGCTGCGCCGTCGCACGGAAATGCGGCGCTCACCGGTCCGCGGGCTGGCGGGTGCGCGGATGGATTTGATCCCCCACCAGCTGTTCATCGCGGACGAGGTGGCGAACCGCCCGCAGCCGCGGGTTTTGTTAGCGGATCAGGTAGGACTGGGAAAAACCATCGAGGCGTGTTTGATTCTGCACCGTTTGATCCTGACCGGCCGTGCCGAGCGGGTGCTGATTCTGGTGCCGGAGCCGCTGGTGCACCAGTGGTTCGTGGAGCTGCTGCGGCGGTTTCAATTATCCTTCAGCTTGTATGACGAGGAAAGGTGCGAGGCGATCGAGTATGGCGATCCCGGATGTAATCCGTTTCTCGACAGCCAGTGGGTGCTTGCGGCCGTGGGTTTTCTAGCAGACAACGAAATACGGGCCGCCCAGGCGCTTGAGGCCGGATGGGACGTGCTGGTAGTGGATGAGGCGCACCACCTGGAGTGGTCGCCGGAAGCCGCCGGACCGGCGTACGAGGTGGTGCGTGGACTGGCGGAAACGACGGAAGCGCTACTGTTGCTAACTGCCACACCGCAGCAGCTCGGGCCGGAAGGACATTTCGCGCGGCTGCAATTGCTCGATCCGGATCGATATGCCGATCTCCAACAATATCGCGAGGAGACGCTGCATTATGAAGAGGTGGCCGACGTGGTGGAGTCCCTGGCGGCTGGCGCGGCAGTGGATGAGAGGTTGAAAAAATTCGTCGCCGGACGCCACCGGTTGGAACAGCGGGTGGCGGATCTCATCGCGGAAAAACCGGATGCCCGGGAGCGGTTGATTTCGGATTTGCTCGATGGCTTCGGCGTCGGCCGCGTGATGTTCCGGAATACACGGACCAAACTCGGCGGCTTTCCACTGCGCGAGCCACGGATCGTCGCGGTGGAGGACGAGGTGAAATGGTTGATCGGATTGCTAGAGGAGTTGGGAGAGGAAAAAGTCCTGGTGATCACCAAGACCCGCGAGCTGGCGGAGGAGGTGTTGGAAAGCCTGCGCTCCGAGACCGGCGTCGTCGGAGCGTTGTTTCACGAAGACCTCACGCTGCTCCAGCGCGACCGGAACGCAGCGTTTTTCGCGGAGAAGAATGGCGCCCAAATCCTCGTCTGCTCCGAGATCGGCAGTGAGGGGCGGAATTTCCAGTTCGCCCGGCATCTGGTGCTCTATGATCTGCCGGAGGACGTGGACTTGCTGGAACAACGGATCGGGCGACTCGACCGGATCGGCCAGAAGGGAACCATCCAGGTGCACGTGCCCTATCTGCCGGGGACCGAAGATGAAATCCGCATGCGCTGGCTGGAGGAAGGGCTCGACGCCTTCCGCGCCAGTCCTCCCGGCGCGGCGGAAATCCAGCGCGAGCTGCGGTTCGACCTGGAAGAGGCCATCGGTGAGCGCGAGGGCATCGAGGAACTCATTGAAAAAACCCTCGCCTGCCGGAAGCGGATTTCAGAGCGGCTCGCCCGCGGGCAGGACCGCCTGCTAGAACGGAGTTCGCACCGGCCGGAAAGGTCGGCGTGGCTGGTGGATAGAATCCGCGAGTGGGATGAGGATGCGGGCTTCGAGGACTTTCTGATGCGCTTGTTCGAGTTCTCCGGACTGCACATCGAGGAGCTCGGGAAGCGGCGCTATTTCCTGCTGCCGGGGAATTTGAAATCCGATGCCTTCCCCTCGCTGCCGCCGGACGGCATGACGGTGACGCTGGACCGTCGGCGCTCGCTGGAGCGGGAGCAGGAAGCCTTCCTAACATGGGACCACCCGATGGTGCGCGGCGCGCTCGATCTGATGCTCGGCTCGGAAGCGGGAAACGCGACCTTCGGCGTCTGGGATTCGAGCGGGGAGAAGATCATTCTGTTGGAATCGTGGATCGTCGTCGAGTGCGTGGCCCCGGCGCGATTGCACGTCGAGCGGTTCCTGCCACAAACACCGCTGCGGATCCTGGTCGATCACAAGGGGGCGGATCACACGGAGAACGCTGCTTTCGCGAAGCCGGTTCTGCGCAAGGGCGATCCCGCCAGTCTGATGAGAAACGAGGCGGTGAAGCGGAAATTCCTGCCAGCGATGTTGGAACAAACGCGATCCCTCGGCACCTCGAAAAGCCACGCGGTCATCGAAAAAGCACTGGCCCTGATGCACGCCGAGATGACTGCGGAAATCGCCCGCTTGCGCGATCTCGCCGAGGTGAATGACCACATCAAACCGGAGGAGATCACCGCGCTCGAAGAACGTGAAACCGAACTCGCCGCAGTCATCGCGAACGCCCGCGTCCGCCTCGACGCCGTGCGGCTGATTTGGAAAGCGCCTCCCGCCTGATGGAAGATCGCTTGCCCGATGGATAGATCCTGCAATGGTGGGTCATGAATGAAGCGAAACCGCTAAAGCGGAAGATCTTGATTGCAGCGGCAGGCATTGTCCTGGTCGTGGGCATGATCGGGCTGGCGCTGAAGCTGGATCTGCTGACAACTCCGAATACGACAGTGGACGGGCCACGGCAAACAGTGACCTTCAAAGACGGCGGAAAATTGGAGATCTTCGGAGTATCCGTGGGTGAGCGAGTGGTGGACGTCGCCCCGCGAAAATGGTCTTTACTCAGGTATTTCAGCGGCAAGGGAAGCAGTGTCCGAACTTTTAGCGGTGGAACCTTTGGCGGTCTGCAAGTGAGTACCGAATCGGAAAACGGTAAAGTCATCCGCTGCAGAATGCTGTCCGATTCGCCAACGGCAATGCTCATGGAATTTAGGATGACGGAGATTAACGGGAGTGAAATGACGCTGACGCGCAACGAAGAATGCGGCAACAATCCAACATCTCCCTTTTTCTTCCAACCGAAGAATGACAGCGTGGCCGCCCTGGTTGCTGAAATGGTCAACAATGGACTATACGTGCTCATCCAGCATCGGGATCCACAGAGCGGATGGATCAATTTCATTGGGCCATCCAAGTATCACCAAAAGGGGGCGTGTCGCTACATCGCCGCACTCTCGGCATGGCCGCGGCACCTTCGCACGCTGGAGTGCCGGGCGATCCGTGCGGACGGAGAGGTGGCGGAATTCTCTCTGGTGAATCCGGACTATCGCAAATCCCCCTTGCCAGGAGCAGCGAGGTCGGTTCCCCAAGTCCACAGCGGCGGGGACTACACGATGACCGCGCGATTGGTGGAACGGTTCGCCAACTTGGGCGAACATCCGTTCTCGCGGGTGGAACTGGATTTCCTATCTGGTGGCAAGCAGGTGGTTAATCACTGGGGCAGCCCCCTGTCCTTCGATGGAGGGACGGTAGAGGATGAGTGGGGAAACGTGGTGAAATTCGAACAGCGTGGGATTCGAAACAAGACCCTTTACGGCGCATTTCTGCCAGCATCTTCCAACCGGATGACGGTGCATCTCACTGTGATTCGCACGCTGAACAGTCCGCGCAATTCAACCACGGGATACCCGGTTCTCGAGGGGGTGGTGAGTCCGGACGGACTGGGTGTGGAGTTCAAGCCGCTTCCGGACGCTGCGCAATTTGGCATCACCAGGATGCCGGAGGGACGGATCAACCGGGTTGGATCGGAATGGAACGGCAACGTACCGAAGGATTGGAAAGAACTGTCTCTCTATGTATCCGGGGAGGCCGGTAGCAAGCAGTTTGAGCCCTTCGAAAACCGGATCGGAAAGCTGGGACAATGGCACTGTCTGATTTTCGCGGAGGGTAGTAGCGAATCGGGCGGAATTCTCGATAATTACAGCGGCAGGAGACGCTACGGTAATTACGGAGGTCGATCCAATTTTGATGAAAATGTCATCTGGCTGAGTCCGCCAGCGATGCTGATTCCCGGTGCGAAGATCCGGGTGGGCATCCACTGGCCACCGAAAAACGACGACGTGCGTTTCGATCTGGAACTCCCCGCGCTGATCCAGCCACGGTGACGTCGGTTAGGCGGATTCAGGTGATTCAATCCCTGGATATATGATCGTGCCTGGCGGACCGCACGATTCTCCAGACCGCGTAAGCGAGCAGGGGTAACAACAAGGCGACCACCAGCGATGAGTTGAAATTCAACCCGAGCGACCGGGTCGCATCCAGGAGGATCTTCATCAATCCTGCTAGAAAGGAGGTCAGGATCACCACGGACAGGCCCTCGACATTCCGCCGGAGGCGCAACTGCGCGGGGGCCTGGCGGTCCACGCTGGGGAGCAGCGGAAATTTCTGGCCTTGCAGATTCATGTCCATCCGGGTGCGCAGCAGGATTGTCGTCGATTGAAGCCGCCCGGCCAGCGCGTCCAACCCGGCCTCCGCCTGCTCGCAGGTGTGCCAGGCCGAGGCCAGTCGTCGGTCGAAAAACCCGCCGAGCGTCTGATAGCCAGGCACCTGTTCCTCCCGCAGTTCTTTCACCCGCGCCGAGAGGATGCGGGCGTAGGATTCCGTCAGGCTGAAGCGGGACCGGTAACCCGCTTGGAGGCGCGCGATGGCGATGGACAGGTCGCCCAGATCTCCTAGCAGCTCGCGTTCATTTCCGTCCGCCAGCGTGCCGATGCGCTCCACCAAGCCGACGTGCCGCGCCTCCAGTTCCTCGACCTGGGGTAAAAGCCCGCGGGCCGGCGGCAGGCCCAGCATCGCGGCCATCCGATAGGTTTCGATTTCCACGAGCCGTTGCAACAGGCGCCCGTAGCGGCCGGAGGTGAGCCGGTGGATCTGCACCAGGAACCGGGTGGCGCCGCGATCGTCGAGCCGGAAGTGGCTCCAGACCGAGGCGACCCGCTCGACCACCCAGCCGCCGACAAGCGGTTCCTGACCGAAGTATTCCAGCACGCGCTCCATGGTCTTCGTCGTCCCGGCATCACTGGCGGCCACCAGTTCGCTGGCGATTTCCACCGCCGCCAGGATCCGGCCGGGAATTCCGTCAAACCAGCCCTCTGGCAGAAAATCCATGGCGGACCCGGCAAACGGCGCTCCCGTCTGCGGCGCGAACACCGTGAAAGTGGTGAACTCCGCGTGCCGCTCGATCCGCACCTCCGCGCCATTCAGCCGCAGGAGTTGGAACCCATGCTCTTCCGGCGTCGCCACCACGCCGGGCCCCTCGGCCAGGGCCTCAACCGCAGACTGGTGCGAGGCCGCTTCGCCCGGAGTGAAATGGATCGCACGATGCGACACGATCACCTGTCCCGAGACGACCGGAAACGGCCGCGCTAACAGCTCGGCGTGCAACTCGCAATATTGGGGATGAAATTTCTCCAAGTCGGCAGCGTTTTTCATGCCCTTGGAATGACGGGAATCGCGGTGCTGGAAAAGCAAATTCCCGAACGCCGCCGGTTAGGCGGTGGCCGCCGCCCGCACGTCCTGGATGATCAGTTGCAGTGTCGTCCGCCCGCGGAAGGTATTCCGGTCGATGGTGAACGCGATGTCCCACGGCGGGTCCGGCAGCGGATACTCGCCGCCGCCGAAGAAGACGGCGTCCTGCTCGTGATAGCCCTGGCGCAGCATGAAGCGCAGATGGTTGTTCTTCATGTGCAGCGGCGACCGGCTCAAGCCGACCTCGCGGGAAATGAAAACGGGCTGCGGGTTGCCACTGCCGAAGGGTTGCAGCAGGTCGTAGCTGGCGAGAAATTCCAAGGAAAGCTGATCGAAGCTGATTTCCGCGTCGTACATCAGCTTGGGCAGGCGTTGCTCCGGGCTGCTGTTGTTCAAAACGTAGTCCGCGAATCCGGCGCGGAAATCGTCCAGATGATCCTCTTGAATCGAGAGCCCGGCCGCCATCGCGTGACCACCGCCGGCGATCAGGTGCTGCTCACAGGCGCGGATCGCCTCGACCAGGGAAATCCCGTCGATGCTCCGGCCCGAGCCTTTTCCGACGCCGTCCTCATCGATCGCGATCACGAATGTCGGCTTGTGATACTGGCGCATCAACCGCGAGGCGACGATGCCGACCACGCCGTGATGCCACGACCGCGAACCCAGCACGATCACCGGATCCCGCTCCGGGTTGAAATCCCGCGTGAGCATTTCCACGGCTTCCCGCCGGATCAGGCCTTCGTGGGTTTGGCGCTCCTTGTTATAAGCGTCGAGCTTTTGCGCGAGCTCGTGGGCGAGGCGGCGGCAATCCGTCGTCAAGGTCGCCAGCGCGTCTTCCGGCACATCCATCCGACCGGCGGCGTTCAGCCGCGGCCCGATGCGGAAACCCACGTCCATCGAGGTGGCGGT
>JAIFNK010000166.1 GCA_020047775.1 Akkermansia sp.
CTGCGGATGGAATGCGAGCAGGCCTGTGAAAACGGCGACTTCCGGCGGGCGGGGGTGGGGCGCGGCGGAAATCTCGAAATCCGCGAGGACATCCGGCGGGACCAGGTGCTGTGGTTGCGGCCGGGCGAGTTTTCGGTGGAGCAGGAAATTTACCTGGCGTGGCTGGAAACTCTGCGGCTGGCGCTGAACCGGCGGTTTTTCCTGGGCTTGTTCGAGTTCGAGGGGCACTTCGCGATTTACCCGGAGGGCGCGTTTTACAAACCGCATCTCGACCGGCACGCGGGGACGAGCGACCGGGTGGTGACGGCGATTCTCTATCTGAATCCGGACTGGCAGCCGGGCGACGGCGGCGAGTTGAAAATCTGGACCACAGTGGGGGAAAAGTCGGGGGAGTTCGTGCTGATCGAGCCGAGGATGGGTACGCTGGTTTGTTTCCTGGCGGGGGATTTCTGGCACGAAGTGCTGTCGGCGAAGAAAACGCGGATGAGCATCACGGGGTGGTTCCGGCAGCGTTGAATCGGCAGAAGACGAGAATGGAGAATAAGGAGCCACGACACTCCTGTCGTGGATGCGAATGGAAAGCCTTTGAAAAGAGCTTCGCGCGTTTCAAAGACCACGCATTCGCCAGCACCACAGGAATGTGGTGCCTCCTTATTGGGAACGGCTCCGCTTCATCACAGGCGGCGGGGGGCATGCCCGTCCTCCGGCATGGGCTTGCACGGGGAGTTCGGGGCTGTCTATGGTCTCGCGCGTGACGGACTTTTCCTTAACATTTCTTGGCACGGGGACCTCGGTGGGGGTGCCGGTGATTGGCTGCGATTGCGAGGTCTGCACTTCGGAGGATCCCCGGAACAACCGGACGCGGTCGTCGGTGCTGGTGCGGGCGGGCAATCAGACGCTGCTGGTGGATTCCGGCCCGGACCTGCGGATGCAGGCGCTGCGCGAGGGGCTGCGGGAAATCGACGCGATCATTTACACCCACGCCCACTTGGACCATGTGGCGGGTTTTGACGAGTTGCGGGCGTTTTGCTGGCGGCGCACCGAGCGGCTGCCGATGCATGCGACGGAGAGTTGCATGGAAATTTTGAAAACGATGTTCGCCTGGGCGTTCTCCGACGAAGTGGACACCATCGGTTATGTCAGGGCGGGTCCACGCATCATCGACGGGCCGTTTTTTTATGGCGATCTGAAGGTGACGCCGCTGCCCGTGGAGCACGGGGCGGTGGAGACAATCGGTTATCTGTTCGAGGTGCCGGGCGCGCGGAGCCTGGCGTATCTACCGGATGTGAAACGGATCCCCGCCGACACCCGGCGGCTGCTCATGGATGTGGATGTGCTGGTGGTGGACGCGTTGCGGACGTGGGAGCATCCCACGCATTTCTCGCTGGCAGAGGCGCTCGCAACGGTCGAGGAAGTGCGGGCCAAGGAGACCTGGCTGACCCATCTGAGCCACGAGTATCACATCGATGAAATTTCCAAAACACTGCCGCCGGGGGTGCGGATGGCATGGGACGGGTTGCGGATTTCAATGAATCATGCGCCGGGTCTTGCATGATCGGTGCATCAAGGCATGCTCGCCGGCGATGAGATTCCTGATCCGGATTGTGTTTCTGCTGACGGCGGCCTCCGCAGTGTCGCGCGCGGCGATTTCCGCGGAATCGGTGGCGGTGCTCTACAATTCCACGGTCCCCGAATCACGGAAACTCGCCGAGTTGTATTGCGACGTGCGACGCATCCCGGCGGAGAATCTCATCGCGCTGGACATGCCGGCCACTCCGGACATTTCGCGGGCCAGTTATGAAAAGTCGATTTTGAAGCCGCTGCGCGCGGAGTTCGAGAGCCGGAAATGGTGGAAACGCCAGACGGATGCGGGCGGCGTGACGCTGCCGGTAGTTAACCGGATTCGCGCGCTGGTCACGATGCGGGGTGTGCCGCTGCGGATCCAGTCGGTCCCGAAACCCGCACCCAAGCCCGGAGATCCGCCGGCCGACCCGCAGAATCCGGTCGCCGGGCGCGACGATGCGTCGGTGGATTCCGAGTTGGCGATGTTCGGGGTGGAAGGGCTGCCGTCGGACGGGATTCTGCAAAACAAGTTCTACAAGAGCACCAAGCCGATCGGGGAAATGAACCTGCCGTTTCTGGTCCTCACCGCCCGGATTGACGCGCCGACCTTCGCAACCTGCGAGCGGATGATCCGCGATGCGGTGGAGGTCGAGAAAACCGGCTTGTGGGGCAGGGCGTATGTGGACATCGCCAACAAGTTCCCGCAGGGCGACCAGTGGCTGGAGGCGGTGGTCATCGCCAACGCCGAGGCCGGCATCCCGACGGTGGTGGACCGCTTCAACGACACGCTGCCGAAAAACTATCCGATGACCGACGCCGCCTGTTATTACGGCTGGTATGACTGGAGTCTCAGCGGTCCCTTCCTGAACAGCCGCTTCCAGTTCCGCAAGGGGGCTGTCGCGACGCACCTGCACTCGTTCAGCGCCGAGCAAATGGCCGATGCCGGGAAGAACTGGTGCGGCGGTCTGTTGGAAAAGGGAGCCGCGGTGACGGTTGGAAACGTCTATGAGCCTTATCTCCACCTCACTCACGATTATGCCATCCTCCAGCAGCGGCTGTTGGAGGGATTCAGCTGGGGGGAAGCCTGCTGGATGGCGATGCCGGTGACCTCGTGGCAGGGCGTGGTGTTCGGCGATCCGATGTACCGCCCCTATCTGAACCTCGCCGGCGGCGGGGTGAAACAGGAGGGCGACATCCCATACCGCGCCTTGCGGGCGGCGGCGCTTGAGTGGAAAAAAAATCCTCTCGAACGTCAGAAACAGTTGGAGAAAGCGGCGGGCCGGATGAACAGCGGCGTTCTGGCGGAAGCGCTGGGGCTTGAGTTTTTACTACTCAAGGATCCCGCCGCCGCATCGAAGTGGTTCCACACCGCCAAAGGCTACTACGTGCCTGTGGAAGACAAACTGCGGCAGGATTTCCATCAGATCGCCATCGACCGCGCGGCGAACCGCAAGGATCAGGCGGTTCGCGACCTGCGGGACGCGCAGACGCGCTACGGGCCGATTCCCGAAGCCGAGGCCCTGAAGGGCTGGCTGGATATCCTCGATCCGCCGCCGCCACCACCCGCCGATCCGACGAAGCCGCCGGAATTGAAAAAAACCTTGAAGTGATCCGACTCTGAAATGACTTACGGTTTTCTGTTGGAATCGATTTGGCACCCGCCGCTGATGTTCGAGGAGTCCGGCTCTAACGGGCTGCCGCCGGAGCTGGAGTTGCAGGCCTTGTGGTTTGCCGGCGCCTTCGGGCGGGACTTCCGCACGACGGGCGGAAACAAGGTTAGAATCGTCCAGTTCGGTGAGTGGAACCGGGGAGCGGGACCGGACTTCATCCAGGCCGCGGTCGAAATCGACGGGGAGCTGCGGACCGGGCCGCTGGAATTGGACCCGCTGGCGGGTGACTGGGAAGCACACGGGCACGGGGTGAATCCCGCGTTCCGGGAGGTGGTGTTGCACGTGGTTTTCCAAACCGACGCCCGAAGGATTTTCACCCGGACCTGCGAGCACGGCGAGGTGCCGCAAGTGGTCATTTCCGCGACCCAGTTGGCCGACGCGCTGAACCGCCCGCAGCGCGAGGTGGCGATCGCCCATCCGGGGCGATGCGTCGCGCCGCTCAAGGGCCTGCCAACCGGCGCCATCGGGCGCCTGCTCGACGAGGCGGCGGTCTATCGGGCGGGAAACAAGGCGTCCCGCTGGCTGCGGACCGCCGACGCGCACGGGCGGGATGCCGCCTTGTTTCAAGCGACCGCCGAGACCTTGGGATACCGGGGAAATGCCCTCACGATGCGGCTTCTCTCGCAGCGCGCTCCGCTCTCGCTGCTCAAGTCCGAGGCCTCCGCCGCGGAGGCGATCCTCTTCGGCACCGCCGGATTCCTCTCGTCGGACCTGCACGAACTGGCACCGGCCGACACCCGCGACTATCTGCGAGGTTTGTGGGACACCTGGTGGAAAAACCGGGCGTGTTTCGAGTCCACGGGCGGGCGGGTGATTCCCTGGAAGACCCACGGACAGCGGCCGGCAAATCACCCCCACCGCCGGGTCGGGGCGCTGACCGCACTGGCGGCGGTCTGGCCGCAATACCGGCGGCTTGCACTTGCCAGGCCATTCTCCGCGAAGCCGTTGATCGATTTCCTGCAATCGCTCGAGCACGGATTCTGGTCTTACCGGCACACGCTCACCTCGGCGGCCTCGCCCAAGCGGGTGGCGTTGTTCGGAAAAACGCAGGCGCTGGAACTGGTGGCCAACCATCTGGCACCGCTCGCGATGCACGAGGAGGGCATGAGCTTCGCGGTCTATCACAAACTGCGGAACTCCGCCGCCAACGACAAGGTGAAGCGCTGCGGGCTGCGGCTGTTCGGCTCCGCCAAGGCGGCCCAGCCGTGGATGCGGCGGGTGTGCCACCACCAGGCGCTGCTCCAGGTCTATCAGGATTTCTGCCTGGAGGATTTCACCGACTGCAAGGACTGCCCTTTCCCCGAACAACTCTCGCAATGGCGCTGATGAAAATCCAACTGAACGGAAATCCGCATGAAATCGAAGCGCCGCTGACGGTGAGCGCCTTGTTGGAGAGCATCGGCTTCGGCGACAAGCCGGTGGTCGTGGAGCTGGACGAACAGGCGCTTTTTCCCCGGGAATTTCCCACCGCGATCGTCGCGGACGGCGCCCGCGTGGAGATCGTGGCGCTCGCGGCGGGTGGTTAGATTTTTTGACAAATGCAATTGTCGAAACCTCCTACCGCTTGTGCCACCAAGAGGTTGTCTGGAGTTCGCGCTTTAGCGTGCTCTTTCCCAAAGACAAGCTGAAGATGCTGTCGGGAAAGTCCATGAAGTCCCCAAAGGCAGGGATCGACCTCCGGGCGGTCCGCGCGAATGGGTGGCGAATGGACCGTCCATGGCCAGATTACCGAGCCTTTCATGGGCGGATTCATTCGCCATCCATTCGCAGGACCGGTGCGGAGACCGGTCCCTGCCATTTCCCGACAGCCTCTAAAGCTTGGACTCCGCCAGGTTGCTAGACACATGTCCCCCAATTCCAATTCGGACTTCTATTTGGGCAAACGGTCTATGCCGCCCGCCGCTTCCAGAGGATCCTGCCGATGAGGATACCGATGACCAGCGCGACCACGCCACCCAGATAGAGGCCGTTCTTGGCGGCGGCGAGGATCGGGTTGTCGAGCACGTTCATGGAGATGTGATAGGCGGCGAGCAGCCACTTGCCGTCCTGCTTGACCAGCGTGGCGGTCCAGCGGCTTTTCAGTTCGTAGCTCTTCCCTAGCAGGTGATATTCCCCCACGGTCTCGCCGAAGGAGATCCCGGTGTCGCCGCCATGCAAAATCGTCAGCTCGTCCGGAGTCGGCGGCACCTTGTAGCCCTTGAAGGAATCCTTCCCCATCCGCTCGAAGAAGTCCTTGAGCCCCTTTTGCCCGCGGCAGACCTCGGAGTTCTGCCAGGTGATGACGGCGTCGGGATGCACGTGCTTGATGACGCTGTCGATGTCGCCCTTGGTGATGGCGTCGATGATCGTGAGCCGCAAGGCCCGGAGTTCCTCGTGGGCGGGATCTTCCGCGGCGGTTACGGATCCCAACGTCAGAAAGACCATCAGCAGTTTTACGAACATTCGCATGGTGGGAGACTGGGCTAACCGGATTTTAGTTCAATCCCGAACTTGGGCGCTTCTCGGGTGTGGCGTCATCATCATGCCGTGCTTCGACCGGAGGGTGATGTCCGGCAGCGGCTCCACCGGGTGGCCGGGGACCAGGTCGAAGTGGAACGACTGCATGACCATGGCCGTGATCAGCTGCGCCTCCAGCATGGCGAACTCGCTGCCAATGCAGGATCGCGGACCCGCTCCGAAGGGAATGTAAGCCGCGGGGGGAGGGGACTCGAAGCGGGACGGATCAAACGCTTCGGGACGATCCCAGAACGCCGGGTGGCGGTGCAGCGCATACGGGGATATGACCACCGCCGAGCCGGCGGGCAGCGTGTAGCCGCCGATGACGTCCTCTTCAATCACGCGCCGCTCGATGATCCAGATCGGCGGATAGAGCCTCATCGATTCCTGGATGACCGACTTGGTGTAGGTGAGCTGCGGCACGTCTTCGAGCGTGGGTTTCCTTCCGCCGAGCACCCGGGTGATTTCCTCGTAAAGCCGACTCTCGACCTCGGGGTGTCGGGAAATCAGATAGAACGTCCAGGTCAGCGCGTTGGCGGTGGTCTCGTGGCCGGCGAGAAGGAAGGTGATGGTTTCGTTGCGCAACTGGGAATCATCGAGTCCGGCGCCGGTCGCGTCGTCGCGGACCCGCATCAGCATGGATAACAGGTCGAGATCCGGATCGCCGGCCTCCTGCGCCCTGCGGTGCCGGGCGATGATCCGATAGACGACCTTGTCCACCTCGGCGAGTGAGCGGCGGAAGCTGCGGTTCGCCGGAGTGGGAAGCCAGTCCGGCCAGTTGACGAGGTTTCCCAACCGCCCGAACACGTGGGGCAGGATCACCCGCATCGCCTTTTCCACCGCCGCCGCGTCTTCGCCGGTGTTGAAGCTGAAAAGCGTCTGGCCGACGATGGAATACGTCAGTCGCGCCATTTCCGAGGAGATGTCTAACATTGTCCGGCCCTGCCATGACCGGATCGCCGCCTCGGTGGCCGTGGTCATCTGTTCCGCGAAGCCGATGATCTGCCGGTGGTGGAACGCGGGCTGGTCCATGCGGCGTTGGCGTTTCCACGCCTTGCCATTGCAGGTGAGCAGGCTTTCCCCCGTCACCGCGCGGATGGCGGCGGAGCTGCGGGTGTTTTTGTCGTAGTTGGCGGCCCGCTTTTGGAGCACTTGCTCGACGTGGTCCGGATGATTCAGCAGGTGGACGACCTGGTTTCCCAACCGGCAGCGGACGATGTCGCCGCAGGTGGCGGCGGATTCCATGACCAGGCCGAGCACGTCCCGGCGGAATTCCCGCAGGTTTCCCAACAGGAAATGGCCGGGCGGCCCGGGTGCCTTGCGCTTGGGAAGAGGGTTCATTTTCAAATCGGATAGTTCCAGGTGTCGAAACTGCGTTGCCATTCGCGGGCGATTTTCTCCCGGATCGGCGGCTCCAGCTCGTCGAACCGGTTCTTGCGGTAGCCGGAGAGGGAATCGACGTATTCCTGGAGCCCGGGCTCGAAGCTGTCGAAGCCGTCCAGATCCAGTTTTTGATAGAGCTCCCTCATCATCTGCATGGGAGCGCGTTCCAGGTCGTCGAAGCGGATCTCGTGGAACCGTCCCGCGGGAATCAGGTCGCGCTCGGCGAAGAACGCGTCGTGCAGCCGGGTGTAGCGGCGGATGATCCGGTCGTCGATCAGTTCCGTCTCCGGTTTCTGGAGGTAGCTGAACCACGTGGCCGTGTCGTAGTAGTGCCGGCACGACCTGAAGACCTGATAGGGATCGCGGTGGATGTGCACAAACCGGGCGTCGGGGAAAAGTTCCAGCAGCAGCCGGATCCGCGCGGTGTGGGGAGGGGACTTGAGGACCAGCGGGCGGCCGTATTTGAAGCTCAGTTTTTTCAGGAATCCGGTGAACGCGGATTTCCACTCGTCGATTTCCTCCCGGGGCACACCGCGGAAGTCGAGGTAGCGCGCATATTCATCCTCCCTGCGCGGGAAACTGACTCCCAGATAGAGAGATCGCAGGCTCATCAGGCAGGGGGCGAACTCGTCCTCCTGCGGCGACTGGAAGCCGAGAGCCATGCCGTCCATCGGCCGCGTTTTCGGGACCATCCAGGCGAAGCGCCGGGTGTTGGTTTCCTCGGTGCAGAGGAAAGTGTGCGGATTGACGACCTGATAGGTGTTGGCGAAGGCGAACTGCCGGGTGTCCCGCGCGAGCAGGTTGTGCAGATGGGTGGTGCCGGACCGCCAGTGCCCGAGAACGAACAGCGGTGGTTGGATCTCGGTCGCTGCGACCCGCTCGCCGAACTGCCGCTGCTCCTTCCGGCGGAAGTGGGAGTTCATGGCGTTGACGGCCGTGATGAACGCCGCCCGGTGCCAATACGCCGGATCCACGGCGAACCGGTTCCCGCGGAGGAGTCGGAGCCAGTCACCGGTGGTGATCCCGGCGAGGTAATTGTTGGCGATGCTCCAACGGTGTTTCAGCGGTCCAGGCATTCGGGGCAGGGAAAAAATCTGTCATAACCCGCCAAGCCGTGCAATCCCGCGTCCCGAATCCTTGTCGTTTCGACATTTCGCCGATCTTGGGTATTTTTCCCTTGCCACAAGACGTCCGGGAATCCCAAGGTCCGCCCGCGTCCGAAAGGAGCAAAGTCCGGCGTAGCTCAGCGGCAGAGCGGGTGACTGTTAATCACTAGGTCCGTGGTTCGATCCCACGCGCCGGAGCCATTTAGAATCAGCATGTTATGGCTGAAAAAGAGATCCTTGATTGGCCGGTGTAGGCACTTTGCTGCATCGTGGAGTTCTCAAGCGGCTTTTGCAGTGATCGAAGAGCTTCAATACCCCCAGCTCTCGTGCCGGACGGGCAGCAGGTTCAGGGTTTGGCGGTGGGACTGCCACTTGGGCATGAACTGGTTCATGAGGGCGAGTGAGATGATTTTAGCCGGCCTGTATCAGGTGGGCGCTGAGCAGGCCATCGTCGATATTGCTGTTGGCGGCGCGGTCGGATCGGTCGCCGAGGTAGCGATATTTCAGCTCGTCGCGGAACAGGGCGATGATCCGGTTCTGGGTGGCGCGTTCGGGTTTGCCGATCTGAAGGGTTGATTTTCCCTTGGTGAGCCTCTAACCAAGCGTTGTCCGGCGGGTGAAATTCGACTTCATGCCGTGTGTTTCGGGTCTTTTGGCCAGTGAAACCTATACCCACTGGCAATTTCCTCAGAGTTTTCCGGCCTGAACGAGGAGCTTCTCGTAATCCTCACGGGAAAGCGGACAGTCCAACAGGTCAAGAAACTGCTTTTTCGTCAGGCCACATTGCTTGGCCATTTGCGCCAGGAGGCTGTCGTCGATGTCGAAACTGCGGCCGTGACTGGTTTTCGTCGATGCGCGGGCCTTGGTTCCTGCCAATGACAGATAGACGAAGTAATTGTGGTCCGCTCCCGGTTTGGTGGGCATGAAACCCTTGCGGGTAAGCCCGGTTTCGACTTCGGATTTATCGCGTGGCATGAGCTTCGGGAGGCACGAGTTGGCGGAGTTTTGTTTTGAGTTCACGGGCTGGCGGGGACAGGATGGCATCATCCTCGCTGCCGTATTCCAGCCACAGCATCACCAACTGTTCGCGCAGTTCGTTCCACAGTTCGGCACGGGTGTGGGCGAAAACATCAATATCCAGTTCGGGGTGTTCCAGCCGCAGGAGTTGTTCGTCCTCGCTCAAAAACGGCTCCAAGCGCAGTGGCTTGGTGAGCACGGCACCGCGGGTGAACTCCGTGATCACGAACGGTGAGAGATCCAGTTCCTCGATGCGGGAAACCTCCACGATCTGCCGGGGGTGGCCGTCCTCGGCATCGACCACTTGGCCGGTCACTTGAATCAGATCCCGCCGGTTCTCGAACAACATGGGTTCAAGCGATTCGTCGTAGAGGCATTCCAGCGTGCGCCCCTTCGGGGCATAGAGCAGGCTGAGTTTGTGCTCGGAGAAGGAAATCGACAGGAGTTGTCCTGTGATGGTGCGGATGCTCTGGCGGGGTTCCACCGGGCGGAGCACGGTCTCGATCCGGGCGGAGAGCGCATCATCCAGGCGGATGGGAGGTCCGACACAGTTCTGAAACTCGAAGGCGTAGCCAGCGCCGGGAGGGGGAGCCATGCTGCGGAGGCATTCCAGCATGCGCACACGCAGGCGGCCGTCTGCCACGAGCCCGATGAGGCCTTGCTCGTCCCCATCCAGAGTGGCGTGTGAGAAATTGTGAACCAAGCCCATCACCCCGGCGACATTGCCGGAGGGAAGCAGGCTGCGGCTGAGATCACCCACGCGACCGGCCACCTTGAAGCTTCCCGCTACGGGAGGGCTACAGTGCAGGGTGTATTTGCGCTGGATTTCCCCGGAAACCCGCACGCGCTGGCGCACGGTGCGGTTCTCAACGGCCAGGGCGCTGAAATGAATCAACTGCTGCAAGCCTTGAAGTCCCTGCATCAGCAGGGCGACCGGAACCTCGTTCCCTCCGTCCTCGGGCAGGATGCGGAACTCAATCTGGTCGGGATGGGGCGACTCGGACATCGCGGAACTGGTAGCAGGTGGAATTTGTCCTGCAAAGGGTATTTCACTCATACCAATCTCGTCCTGCCGGTGAGGAGTTCAGGGCTTGGGTTGGTGCGAGGTGGGAGCCCAGGGCGATGCCTGGGCTGGGATGGGGCGCACGGTTGGTGCTGGGGTTTTCGCGCCGATCTGGGGCTCAGCGTTCCCGGGGGCGGGGGGGCTCATGGCTGATCCTCCTTTTGCGGTGGCAGTTGTTTGATCATGCGGTCGAAGTCGGACTCGAAAAGCCGGTCCTGGACGATGCGGTATTTTTCAAACTCGCTTTCGGCGTGGGCCTTGGCCAGTTCCGCCGTCACTTTGCCGGCATCTTGTAAAATTTCACGATCCCAGAGCTGGAGGAATCCGCTCAGGCGTTTTTCCCAGTCCTCCATGGTCATCGGGATTTTGCGCATGGCCTGCATTTCGGCCATGTCGAGGTAGGCGGAGACAATGCGCTGCATTTGCCCAAGTTCGGAATCGGAGAGGTAGTTCTTGGCGATGGAAACGTCGTAGCGCTGGATTTTTCCTTGGGGCGCGGCTTCCCAACTGGTCAGCCCCATGTTCTCGTGCTTGTGGTCGGCGCGATCCACGATCACCTCCGCCGCCGTTTTGCCATGTACGGCGTAGTGCATCTTGTTCTGGACTGCGCCAAAAAACCGCTTGGTGGCGGTGGCGGATGAGTCGTAATCCAGCGCGGTAGCGTAGATGTCGGTGACTTTCTGGTAAAACTTGCGCTCGGAGAGGCGGATTTCCCGGATTTTCTCGAGTTGGCGCTCGAAAAACCCGTCCGTCAGAGTGCCGCCGTGTTTGAGTCGCTCTGCATCCATGGTCCAACCCTGGATCGTGTAATCCTTGACGATCTGGTTGGCCCACTTGCGGAATTGCACGGCGCGCTCGTTTTCGATTTTGAAGCCCACGGCAATGATTGCTTGCAGGCTGTAGTGCTCAACGGAGCGCTGAACCTGGCGGCTGCCTTCGGTTTGAACGATTAAGTATTGCTTAACAGTTGCCACCGGATCCAACTCGTTATCGCTGAAAATGCGCTTCAGGTGCTGGTTGATGGCAGGGATGGAGACATCGTAAAGTGCCGCCATCATCTTCTGTGTGAGCCAGACGTTTTCATCTTCGTAACGCATTTCAACGCTGGCCTCCGAGTCGCCTC